>JACVXW010000165.1 GCA_015661135.1 Chloroflexota bacterium | reverse complement strand
GGATCCAGCGACTCGAGATCCGTCTCCGGCGTCCCGGCGTCGGTTTCGGGCTCGGCGTCCGAAGCCCACGGGAGGCGGAAGCCGCTGCGCTGCTCGGTGGTGGCCATCTGATGCTGTCCTTCACGGCAATGCCCGGCTGCCGGCCGGGGTTCGGGTGCTGAAGGCATGGTCGCCCCGTGGGGACTCGCTGGGCAGTACGCTAGTCGTACCGGAACCCCGGGGACGGAGGTACCAGACCTCGCACTCGCATCCGGGCTCGTGATCGCCACAGGTGTGCCGGGGCCAGTCCCGGGGATGCGTCGTACGATGGCGCGCGTGAACCATTCCGAGCCGCGTTCCCAGCCCGCTTCATCGCCCGGGACCAGCCTCGGGCCCACCGGCGCGACGGCTCTGTCGGAAGCGTTCGACGGGCGTCCGGGCGTGATGGATCGACGTGGTCGGGCGCTCCGCGATCTTCGGATCTCGGTCACCGATCGCTGCAACTTCCGCTGCACCTACTGCATGCCGGCCGAGGTCTTCGGGCGTGACTACGCGTTCCTGCCGCATACAGAGGTCCTGACGTACGAAGAGATCCGGCGGCTCGCCGCGATCGCGGTGGACCTCGGCGTCCGCAAGCTCCGGATCACGGGCGGCGAACCGCTCGTCCGGAAGTCCCTCCCGGACCTGATCGCGATGCTGGCGGTGCTCCGGGCGCCCGATGGCGCGGCGGCGGACCTGACCCTGACCACGAATGGTTCGGCGCTGCGCGGTCTCGCCCGCCCGCTCGCGGATGCGGGCCTGCGTCGTATCACGGTCTCGCTCGATTCCCTGGACGACGCCACGTTCCGCCGGATGAACGGCGTGGACTTCCCCGTCTCCCGTGTGTTGGACGGGATTGCCGCCGCCCGCGAGGCCGGCCTCGATCCGATCAAGGTGAACATGGTCGTCAAGCGCGGCGAGAACGAGGACAGCGTGGTGCCGATGGCCCGATGGGCCCGCGCCGAGGGACTCGTCCTGCGATACATCGAGTACATGGACGTCGGCACGGCCAATGGCTGGCGCCTGGACGACGTCGTATCGGCGGCCGATATCGTCGGGATGATCGACGGCGAGATGCCCCTTGAGCCCGTGGCCGCGACCTACCGCGGAGAGGTCGCCAACCGCTGGGGGTACCGGGACGGCTCGGGCGAGATTGGCGTCATCGCGTCCGTGTCCCAGCCGTTCTGCGGGGACTGCACCCGGGCCCGGCGCTCCGCGGAGGGCAAGCTCTACACGTGCCTGTTCAGCGCGACCGGTACCGACCTTCGTGGACCCCTTCGGGACGGCGCCTCCGACGAGGAC
Organism: Chloroflexota bacterium; assembly: GCA_015661135.1. GTDB lineage: Bacteria > Chloroflexota > Limnocylindria > Limnocylindrales > CSP1-4 > UBA5189. The sequence goes on along the minus strand of JACVXW010000165.1, from coordinate 6,270 downwards.
GTGCGGGCGATCCTCGAGCGGGTCTGGAACGATCGGACGGACCAATACTCCGAACTCCGCACGGAAGCGACCAGCCACCTGCCGCGCGTCGAGATGTTCGTTATCCACCACTCGTCCACAGGTGTCGAGAACTCGTGGACAGGGTCCGCGGCTCCGAACAGAAGTTCGTGGATAAATGCGTTGCCGGGCCGCACCGGCGGCGGCTACATTCAGTCTTGCCCGAAGGGGCCGTCAGGGGATGAGGGAACCGAGATCACATCAAGGGGACCCTGTTCCGGACCGGTCGCTTCGGGCGCTTCGTTACCCGGTCGCGACGAGCCTCCGTGTTCGTCCCCGGGTTGGTCGCCCGGCGGCACGTGACAGGCATCCCGGTGTCGGTACTTCCGTCGGGCGGCAGAAGCTGCGGGCACCGGCCGTCGACCCCCTGGACGAACCTCTGGAGGCCCGCATGAGCGCGGAAGATCCGGTGATCGATCCGTCGACTCGCATCGCTCCATTCCAGCAGCCGGGCCGCCTCGACGCCCTCCTGGCCGCGGTCCGCGCCCGATCGCCGCTCGTACCGGAGGTCGGGATCGTCCTCGGGTCTGGGCTCGGCGGGCTCGCCGACGATCTCGAGGACCCGGTCGCCATTCCATTCGCCGACCTTCCGGGCTGGCCGGCCGCGACTGCCCCGGGGCACGCCGGGCGGCTCCTGCTCGGTCGCCTCGGCGGGAAGCCGGTCGTCATGCTCCAGGGCCGGTTCCACCTGTACGAAGGCAACGCCCCGGGTCTGGTCGTCCAGCCGGTCCTGCTCTTCGCCCGGCTCGGCGCACGCGCCGTTTTCCTGACTAACGCGGCCGGCGGCCTGGACCCGACGTTTGGTCCGGGCACCCTCATGGTCATCCGCGACCACATCAACCTGACCGGGCTGAACTCGTTGATCGGCCCGAACGCCGTATCGATCGGGGAACGGTTCCCGGACCTGACCGAGGCCTGGAGCCCGCGGCTCCGCGTTCGCCTCCACGCAGCCGCCGTGGCCGAGGGCGTGACCCTTGCCGATGGGATCTATGTGGGCCTGACCGGGCCGAACTACGAAACGCCGGCGGAGGTTCGCATGCTGGCCGCCCTGGGCGGGCACGCCGTCGGGATGTCCACCGTGCTCGAGTGCATTGCCGCCCGCTGGGCCGGCCTCGAAGTCGTGGGTGTGTCGCTCGTGACCAACGCCGGAGCCGGCTACAGCGGCGATCCACTCACCCACGAGGAGGTCCTCGCGGCGGGGCTGGAGGCAGGCCCCCACCTGGCGCGCGTCGTCCGCCGGTTCATCGCCGACCTGGACTGACCGGGGCTGAGGTAGCCGCGCTAGGCGTCCAGGCGGCGGCGAGGCGCCTCGGCGGTCTGCCGGTCCGACATCGGGTCGATCCCCGGTGACGAGCAGACGTAATACCGGAGGGTGGTCCGGCCGGTGTTCTCGACCCGGTGGGGGCGGCCCTCCTCGACCCGGATGCCCTTGAGCGGTTCGAGCGTCTCGGTCTCACCCCCGACGGTCACCACGCCGCGGCCCTCGAAGACGACGATCGCGTGCTCGGCCCGCGGGTGGCGGTGCCACTCGTCGGCGATGCCGGGCGCGATCTCGACCTCGGTGACGGTGAACGCGGCGGACCCGAAGTCGCCCGGGCACACGAGGCGGCGACGCCGGATGCCGCCGTCCGCGATGATCTCGGCCGCCGCGCCCCGTCGGACGGGCTCCGCGTCGTCCTCCCAGCGCCGGAGCATGGCCCCGATCCGACGCGGATCCGGGTCCGTGGAGGCGAGGAGCGCAAGGGCGTCAACGGTGCCCTCGTTCCGGACCAGGTGGAACTCCGCCGGGGCCTCATAGAGCACGTCGCCCGCCCGGACGACCGCGCGCCGTTCCAGGCCCTCACCGTGCTCGAAAACCAACTCCCCGCCGGCGACATACACGACGGTCTCCACCCCGTGGCGATGCGGCCCGATCTCCACGCCCGGCCCGATCCGGTCGAACTGGAGCCGGATCCTCATGGCTGGACCGGCAGCTCGCGTCCGGCGGCCCGGGCCGCCTTCGCCTTGTCCGCCCAGGCCTCCAGGACGCGGTCCTTGTGCGGACGGATGGGGCAGTGACCGTCCCGGTTGCCCATCTCGTCGCAGTAGCCGAGCGGGACGCACTTGGGGGCCAGGAATGACCCCAGGAACGGGCTCACCGTGAAGATCTCGTGGCGGATGAGCTGGAACAGGCGGCGAATCTCCCACTGGGCCATCGTGCACAGGCGGAGCCCGGACATGTGGATGAGCGCCCGCAGATTCGTCGTCATGACGAGGTTGGTGCGGGTGCCGTTGGGAAAGACGAACCGTGCATCCTCGCCGGGAATGCCCGAGCCCACCAGCTCGCCATAGAGGGCCATCGAAGATTCCACCTGGTCCTCATAGCGGGCCCGGAGGTCCTCGTCCGCCTCGGCGATCGAGTGGGGGAGCATCGTGGCCGCCTGCTTGTAGGTCACGTAGCGCTGGCTCTGCTGGTCGAACGCCACGCCGGCCCGGTGCCGCACCAGTTGATGCGACAGCGTCCGTGAGACCCCGGTGATCCCGAAGGTGAACACCACGTGCTCGATCGTGCTGCCGCTTCTGCATCTTGGCGACATCGATCTCGCCGTCCGTGGCGCGCCGGAAGATCTCCTCCGGCGGGAGCTCGGAATAGCAGGTCCGGCAGGCGGTGTAGATCAGCGGGACGTAGTACTGCTCGACGATCTCCCGGTTCGGGAAGAGGAGCGTCGCCTTCATCCCGAGCTCGGCTCGGCCGGGGTTCCGAGGGATCCCGGTCTTCTCGCGCAGGGACGCTTCGACCGTCATCCGCGGAGTCTAGTCCGTCGGCACCGGAGCCGCCGTCCTGGCGGGGGCCCCGATCTCGCAGGCCGAGGTCATGCGTCAGTGGCGTCCTCGAGCACGTCGCGCAGGTCGTCGAGGTAGCCGGACCAGTAGGCCTCGTGGTCGTCGCGGATGGTCGCGTCGGCGCCGGCCTCGTCCCCGCCCTCATGGAGCAGCTCGATCTCCGACCCGCCGTCCTCGAGCGCCCGCAGACTCCAGGTCACCAGTGTCTCCTGCCGCGGCTCCGCGTCCAGCCACGCCCAGCGGTGCGCGAACCGGCGTGCCGGGACGACCTCGACGATTGCGCCACGGACGACGCTGCCGTCCCCGAAGTCGAGCACGTACGGTTCGCCGACCTGACCGACCGGACTGGCGGCGGTGAACCACTGCTCGACGTGGGCAGGATCGGTGAGCCAGAGCCAGACAACCTCGGGCGGCGCACTGGTCCGGACGGTCAGGCGGATCGGGGTCACGGGCGAGTCTGCTCCTGGCGGTCGAGCTCGTCCGCGGGGACCGTCAGGGCGAAGGCGACTGCCTCGTCGAGGGTCATCGCGGCGCCTTCGGCCTGGAGGCGCTGCTCGTCCTCGGCGGAGAGGCGCTCCGCATGGGGAAGGAACCCGCTGAGGAACTTCTCGGAATAGGCGGCCAGGTTCGCACCCGTCACGGCGGTGAGGCGGCGAGCCGCGCCGCGAAGCCGGGCCGACCGTTCGAGATCGCCCACCAGGATCGCCGACATGGCGAGGTCGTCGAGGACGAGGGCAATGCCGGCCGCGTCGCTGGCGTCATGGAAGTGCCGGAGTGCCATGCGGTAGTACGGGGCGGCCTCGTCATGACGTTCCCGGCGGTCGAGCGCGCCGCCCAGCATGTGGAGTGCCCATGCCGCCATCGTCGTGTCGCCGACGGCCTGGAACAGCTCGTGCGCTGCCCGGAAGTTCGCCTCGCCGGCATCGTCCTTCTTCAGGAAGAAGGCGCGGTTGCCGATGCCCCACAGGACGTTCGCCTCGCCGCGCCGGTCGCCAATCTCCCGGTACAGGACGAGTGCTTCCTCCTGGGAGCGGGCGCCCTCGCCTTCCGGATCCACGGTGGACGGGTCCCCGTTGGGGTCCGGGGTCATCGTGAAGGCGAAGGCGTAGTTGTAGAGGGCGTTGGCGATCTCGGCCTTCTCGCCGAGCCGACGCCAGATCTCCACGGCTTCGCCGTACGCCACCTTCATGGCGACGAGGTCGGCCTGCCACCAGAGGACCCCGCCGAGCGCCTCCACCAGCCGGGCCCGCAGGACCGGGACCTCGTGTGACCAGGGTGCCGCGGCGAACGCCTCGAGGCGGCGGCGCGCCTCGTTGAGATGGCCGCGCTTCTGCCAGAAGCGCCACATGGCGAACGCAAGGCGGATGGCCGTATCCGCGTCGCCGGCACCGGCCGCCCGGTCCAGGATGGCCCGGATGTTGTCGTGCTCGAGCTCGAGTTGCTCCAGGAGCGCTCGCTGGTCGTCGCCGGACATGCGCGGCGAGCCGCTCTCTGCGAGGTTGAGATACCAGCGGGCATGGCGGTCGCGGATCGCGGCGTTGTCGTCGCGTGCCTCGAGCATCTCGGCCGCGAACTCCCTGATCGTCTCGAGCATCTGGAATCGCGGCCGGGCCCCGTCCACGGACCGGATGAGGCTCTGATCGGCGAGGGCCATCAGGCCGTCGAGGACGTCCATGCCGGCCCCGGGGGACGCACCGCCGATCGCCTCCGCTGCCTCGAGGTCGAAGCCTCCGGCACAGACAGAGAGCCGCTCGAGGAGGCGGCGCCCGGGCTCGTCAAGGATGTCGTAGCTCCAGGCGATCGCGCCCCGAAGCGTCTGCTGGCGCGCGGGCAGGTCGCGTGCACCCGCCGCGAGGAGGTTCAACTGGTGCTCGAGGCGGGCCAGGATGGCGTCGGGCGTAAGGAGTTTCACCCGCGCTGCCGCCAGTTCGATGGCCAGTGGCATGCCGTGCAGCCGGGCGCAGATCGCCGCGACGGCGGGCGCGTTCTCGTTGGTCACCGCGAAGTCCGGTTTGACAGCGACGGCGCGGGCGATGAACAGGCGGACCGCTTCGTAGGTCGAGAGCCGGGCCGGGTCGATGACGCCGGCGCCGCTGCGCAGGGCCTCCTGGTAGCCACCGAGGTTGCGCGGGTCCGGCGGGACGGGCAGCCCCGGGACCGGGAATTCCTGCTCGCCCGAGATGCGGAGCGGGGAGCGCGATGTGACGATGACCTTCAGGCCCGATGCCGCCCGCAGGATGTCGGCAACGAGCGGGCCGGCGTCAACGACCTGCTCGAAATTGTCGAGAACGAGCAGCACTCGCTTCGTGCCGAGCCACTCGACGAGGACATCCTGGCCGGATCGGCCCGCCGGCTCGGACAGGCCGATCTCCAGGGCGATCCTCGAGGCGACGAGGCCCGGATCGCGGACCGTCTCGAGCGGCACGAAGAACACGCCGTCCGGGTGATCGTCGATCGCGGACGCGGCGACCTGGAGCGAGAGCCGGGTCTTGCCGGTGCCGCCGGGCCCGGTGAGGGTCACGAGGCGATTCGCCGCGAGCAGGCCGCACGCCTTCGCGAGCTCCTCGTCCCGCCCCACGAATGAGGTCAGCTGGGTCGGCAGGTTGTTCGGTCGCGCGTCCAGCGTGGCAAGCGGCGGGAACGTCGCCGGCAGGTCCGGCGCCGTGAGTTGGTGGATGCGCTCCGGCTCGCGAAGATCCTTGAGCCGGTGCGCACCGAGGTCGAGCAGCGCGGCGCGAGCCGGGAGGCCCTGGCCGAGCAGGGTCCGGATTGCCTCGGACACGAGCACCTGGCCGCCGTGGGCGACGCCGGCGATCCGCGCTGCGCGGTTGACCGCAAGCCCGACGAAGCTGCCACCGACGATGGTCGCTTCACCCGCGTGCACGCCCATCCTGACGCGAATGGGCGAGTCTGCCGGCCAAACCTCGGCGGCGAGCGCGCGCTGGGCATCGAGGGCAGCCGCGACCGCGCCGCTGGCCGTCGGGAACACCACGAAGAAGGAGTCGCCCTCGGTGCCCTGCTCCCGGCCCCCGTTGGCGGCGAAGGCGGCTCGGAGCAGCGCCCGATGGCGTTCCCGAAGTGCGGCATAGGCCATCGTCCCGACTGCCTGCTCGAGGCGCGTCGAACCCTCGATGTCGGAGAACAGGAACACCAGCGTGTCCGGGAGGCCTGAAGGCCCGTCCGTCGCGGGGTCCGCGGCGCGAGGTTCGCTGGTCATGCGTCGGGGCAGCGTGCTGGCCCGGTCAGTGTCGGATCGCCTCGGTCGCCTCTCGCAGCCGCAGAGCGACGCCGCGGAGGATCGCGAGGGTGAGCGCGGGATTCTCGAGCATGACGGCCTCGAAGTCCCAGGTCGCCAGCGCAAGGCAGGTTGTTGCGGACTCCGTGACGACC
>JACVXW010000164.1:3349-7916 GCA_015661135.1 Chloroflexota bacterium | reverse complement strand
TCGATCTCGTCGGATGGCACCCAGCCAGTTCGACCCTGCTGGTCGTGGAAGTGAAGTCGGAGCTGGTGTCGATCGAGGAGACCCTGCGGCGCCACGACGTGAAGGCGCGCCTTGGCCCGCGCATCGTTGCGGAGCGGTTCGGGTGGGCGCCGCGGGCGGTTGCCCGGTTGCTCGTCCTGCCTGACGAGTCCACGCCGCGCCGTCGGGTCCGGCGGCACGACGCGGTGCTGCTGCGAGCATACCCGCTCCGCGGCGGCTCCGTCCGGTCGTGGCTGCGCGCTCCTGTGGGCACTCCGGGCGGCCTGCTGTTCCTCCCCCTGTCAGTTACGACCCGGGATCGTGCTAGCCCGCGCCCGGTCAACCGGAAACGCATCCGGCCGCCCGCGCCTGGCAGCCCGTGGGCGTGGATGTGACCGTCACCGGGGCCGTACTGCCGGCCTCGCGGCCTCGGTCGGTGTCTACCACGACCCGGGATCGTAAATGCACCTGGATTGCGGCTCTGCGGCGAATATCACGATCCGGAATCGTAGGTGACGGAAAGGCAGCGTTGCGGCGACCGCACGGGGGCCGCCCCACGACGGGCGTGCGGCTGGGCTAGCGCCGCGTAGGTTTGGCGGCGAGCGCAGTGGCAATGAGCGCCGGAGTCCGCTCGATCCCCTTCGCCGCCAATGACCCCAGCTCGGCGAAGAGCGGCTCGTCGATCTTCGTGAAGTTGAAGCAGGACTTGCCCTGCATGCGCTTTCGGAGCTCGGGCGACATCGAGCGCATCAGTTCGGGGTCCGTGTAGACGCTCATGAGGTGGAAGCTGACGTAACTCTTGCCGATCCGCGTCCCGGCCACGTAGCCCCACGGCTTGCCCTCATAGCCGGGCATCTCGAGGACCATCCCGCCCGGCCCCTCGGTCGTCACCGAAAGCTCCCCACGGTACGGCTCCAGGATCTGCCGCAGTCGGGCCTCGACCGCTTGGAAGTCCGCCACCTCAACCTCCTCTCATGTAGACGTCGAAGCCTCGAGCCAGCAGCGCCTCCACCTCGGCGAACAAGGCCTCGTCGAGCTCGGTGACGCGGAACACGGACGCGCCGGCCTTGCACTTGCGGAGGGCCGGCGAAACGGCGTCGAGCAGCTCCGGGTGGCCGTGCATTGGCAGGAAGTTGAACTTCACGTACCCGTCGGCCATCTGGACACCGGCGAACCAGTCGTGGGCTCTCGCGCCGGGGCGGCGGAGCATCGGCACGCCGTAGATCGTGCCCTCCTCGAGGCGCCCTCGATACGGCTCAAGGATCGCCCGGAGTCGAGCCTCGACCGCCGCGAGATCGTCGAGATCTTTCGTCAAGGGTCAGTACGCGGCGAGTTTTCGGATGCCGTCGGCGATCTTCTCGGGGTTGACCATGAACCAGTCCTCGAGGACGTGGTTGTAGGGCACGCCGGGAACGTCCGGGCCGGCGATCCGCGTCACGGGTCCGTCGAGGTAGTCGAAGGCTTCCTCGGCCACGATCGCGGCGACCTCCGCCCCGTAGCCGCCGAAGCGGTTGTCCTCGTAGACGACGAGGCACTTGCCGGTCTTGCGGACGGAGCCGAGGACCATCTCCTTGTCGATGGGGCGAAGCGTCCGGAGGTCCACCACCTCCACGCTGATGCCCTCCTCCCCGACGACATCGGCCGCCTCCAGCGCGTAGTGGGCCATGAGCCCGTATGCCACGACGGTGATCTGCGACCCGGGACGGGTGATCGCCGCGCGCCCCAGCGGCACCACGTAGTCCGTCTCGGGCACGTCCCCGCGGACCGAGCGGTACATCTTCTTGTGCTCGAAGAAGAGCACCGGGTCGTCGTCGCGAATCGCGGACCGCAGCAGGCCGCGGGCGTCGTACGGCGTGGACGGGATCACGACCTTCAGCCCCGGGATATGGGTGAAGAACGCCTCCACGGACTGCGAGTGGTACAGCGCGCCGTGGACGCCGCCGCCGTACGGCGCCCGGATCGTCATCGGCACGCCGAACCCGTTGTTCGAGCGATAGCGCATCCGCGATGCTTCGGACAGGATCTGGTTGAAGGCCGGGAAGATGAAGTCGGCGAACTGGATCTCGGCCACCGGGCGAAGCCCGTTGACGGCCGCCCCGATCGACGCGCCGACGATGAGCGATTCCGTGAGCGGCGTATCGATGACCCGATCGTCCCCGAACTCGGCCCACAGGCCGTCCGTCGCCAGGAAGACGCCACCCTTCTTGCCAACGTCCTCGCCGAGGACGATGACGGACGGATCGCGGCGCATCTCGTCCGCGAGGGTCTCGCGGATCGCCTCGATGAAGGTCTTGAGGGCCATCAGTCGGTCGCCCCCTCGGCCGCGGATCCGTCCTCCGGGCCGCCTTGACCGGTCATCCCGTGGCCACCGCCGACCCCCCAGGGCGGCGGCGTCTCCGACGGCCAACTCTCGGCGAAGACCCAGCGCATGGCCGTGGAGGGATCAGGGTCCGGCTCGGCCTCTGCGTGATCCGTGGCGGCCTCCACCTCCGCCTTGATCTCGGCCGCGAGGACCGCTTCGAGCTCCTCGGTCAGGACCCCGGCATCGCGGAGCTGGTCCCGGAACCTGGGCAGCGCGTCGTGCCCGCGGAGCTCGGCGAGTTCCTGTTCCGGGCGGTACTTCGTCTGCTGGTCGTCCGAGGAGTGGGCCGTGAGACGGATGACCTTGGCTTCGAGGAGGGTCGGACCGTCGCCGCGCCGAGCCCGCTCAACGGCCGCCTTCGAGGCCGCGTAGCAGGCCAGGACGTCCGAACCGTCGACCACAACGCCCGGAATTCCGTAGCCGGCAGCCCGGTCGGCGACGTTCGGGGTGGCGATCTGCCGGGCGGCCGGGACGCTGATCGCGTAGCCGTTGTTTTCGATGACGAGGATGAACGGCAGCTTGTGGATTGCCGCGAAATTCAGGCCCTCGTGGACGTCGCCCTGGTTGGAGCTCCCCTCGCCCATCGAGGTCATGGCGACCTGCCCGGTCTTGCGGATCTTCGCGGCGAGGGCGATCCCCACGGCGTGGAGCATCTGGGTCGCGACCGGCGATGACAGTGACAAGAGGTTGTTCTCGGCATTGCCGTAGTGGCCGGGCATCTGCCGGCCGCCCGACGATGGGTCGGCGGCCTTGGCGTACTGGGCCATGAGGATGTCCTGCGCGGTCATGCCGAAGGCCAGGCAGGTCGCGATGGAGCGGTAGAACGGCGCGATCCAGTCCTTCTTGCGCTCGAGCGGCCAGGCCATCCCGACCTGGGCCCCCTCGTGGCCCTGGCCGCTGATGACGAACGGGATCCGGCCGGCGCGATTGAGGATCCACATTCGCTCGTCCACGGCACGAGCCAGGGCCACGGTCCGGTACATGGCAACGAGGTCCGCGTCGGTCAGCCCGACGGAGGCGGCGAGGTCCGATGTCCCGGTCCGGGTCACGGCCATCGGTCGATTCCTGCCTCCGCGTCCCTAGAAGTTGATCGAGCGGCCATCGACGGCGAGGGCCGCCTCGCCAAGGATCTCGGACAGCGTCGGGTGCGCGTGGGTAGCCCCGCCGATCTCCCCGATCACCTTGGCGAAGCCCTCGTACTCGCCGCCGATAAGGGCCTTGGCGATCGCCTGGAACGGCACCTTCCCCACCTTGTAGGGAATCGCCTGATCCTGGCATTGCTGCTCGGTCAGACCGATCGAGGCGATCTCCGGGCGGCAATAGGTGGCCCGGGGCTGCCGGACGTAGTCGATCGGGTGAACGTCCCTGTCGCCGGCGATGACGTGCGCCGCCAGGAGCCCCTCGTGTGCGGCGGTGTGGGCGAGGAGCAGGCCCCCAACGATGTCGCCGATTGCGTACAGGTGGGGTTCCTTCGTCCGCATCCGACCGTCCACTTTGATGAACCCGCGATCGAGCTCCGCCTTCGTGGTTTCGAGTCCGATGTTCTCGACGTTCGGCGCGCGGCCCGTGGCGACGAGCAGGAGTTCGGCCCCGACCTCGGCCGGTTCGCCGCCGTCCGGGCCGACCGTGATCCGGACGCCGATCTTGTCCGCCTTCACGGACGCCGCATCGAATCGGGCGTTCGTCAGGACCTTGATGCCTCGCTTTGTGAAGCTCCGCTCCAGTAGCTGGCTGATCTCGCGGTCCTCGGCCGGCACGATCGCCGGGAGATACTCCAGGAGCGTCACCTTGACGCCGAGGTCGTGGTACATGGAGGCGAACTCGACGCCGACCGCCCCGGCGCCGATGACGATGACGTCCTTCGGCAGCGATTCCGCCGCGAGGACCTCGTCCGAGGTCACGATGCGCTTGCCGTCGGGCATCAGGCCGGGCAGTGACTTGACCCGCGAGCCGGTGGCGAGGATGACGTCCGTGCCCTGGAGGACCCGCTCGCCGCCTGCACCGGGCGTCCCGTCGTCGCCGTGCATCTGGACCTTGACCGTGCGCGGGCCTTCCAGGCGCCCCCGGCCCTGGATCCAGGTGACTTTGTTCTTATCGACGAGGGTTTTGAGGCCGGTCCACATCCGCTTGACGACCTGGTCCCGCCGGGCCGCCATCCGGGCGTAGTCGACGACGGGGTCACCGGCG
>JACVXW010000164.1:0-3336 GCA_015661135.1 Chloroflexota bacterium | reverse complement strand
TCCTTCGCATGCCGAATCCGGTCCGTGAACGCGGCCGATTCCAGGAGGGCCTTGGTCGGGATGCAGCCGCGGTGGAGGCACGTGCCGCCGATCTTGTCCTCGTCCACGAGGGCGACCTTGAGCCCCAGCTGGGCGGCTCGGAATGCGGCGCTGTAGCCCCCGGTGCCGGCACCGAGGACCACGAGGTCGAAGTCGTTGGACGAACCGACGGCCATGGGTCAGTCGATCTCCGGGCAGGCCGCGGATTGCCCGGTGCCGGCACCTTCGGAGCGCGCCCGGGAAGGCCGGCAGGGCGGTTGGGTCATCGCCTCCGATGGTACGCGCGGGATCACGAGAGGCGCAACCGATCCGCGCTCGGTCGATGCTAGACTCGGGACCCGGCGGGCCGGTCCAACCCCGCTGATGGAAGGGAAGTCGTGGACGACACCGTCCTGCGCGTGCTGCTCGTCGTCGCGGCATACCTGTCCGGGTCCATCCCGGTCGGTGTGATCGTTGCGCGCTTCTCTGGTGGGACGGATCCTCGCTCGATCGGTTCCGGCCGGACCGGCGGCACCAATGCGCTCCGCGCCCTCGGCCGCAAGTGGGCCGCGCTCGTGGTCGTTGGCGACCTCGCCAAGGGCGCCGGACCCGTCCTCGCGGCAAGATTGTTGACCGGCGACTCCGGCGTCGAGGTGATCTGTGCGACCGCGGCGGTCGGTCGGCACCACACTGGTGATCCAGCCGCTGGCCGTGATCATCGCCACCCCGGTGTTCGTCATCGCGATCCTGGTGACCCGCTACGTCTCGCTCGGGTCGCTCCTTGGATCAGCGGCCCTTTTCCCCGCAACGATCCTGATCTGGGCGGTGGCGTCTGGCGCGGTGCCGCCGGCCTACCTCGTCTGGGCCGCCGTCGGGCCGGCACTCATCTGGCTGGCACATGCCGACAACATCGACCGGCTGGTCCACGGCAAGGAGCGCAAGTTCGACCTCGGGCTGCTCGGCGGCCGCGGCCGCGGGGGCGCCGCGTAGGTCGTCGCCCGCGGGGGGCACCGCGCAGGAGCACTCCCGCCGGAATCGCCAGATAGCGGGTGCAACCTGACAAACACCGGTCCCACAGGTACTGGGCGCGGTCAAGGCCTCGCCGATTGACGACATTGCCGCCCGGCGAGCACGAGGGGCCAGCCAACTTCCGGACAAACACCCGCCCCACGGGCAGATGACCGGATAGTCATCGGGAGACCGAGCCCAAGACCCCTCCTAGCGCTGTCTGTCCAGATGCGGCGGCCGCGGGGGCGCGGCGTAGGCAAGGGCCGGGAATCGAACGACCCGGGCTGGCTGACTGCCCGGGTCGTCATTGGACTCTGGTTTCGCGCGGGCCCCCGATGGACCCGCGTGCCGAGAGGAGAGAACTAGCCCCGCATCGTCCGGAAACAATCCGAGCAATAAACGGGCTTGCCGCTGGTGGGGCGGAACGGGACCTTTGCCTCGTTGCCGCAATTGGAGCAGGTTGCCGCGAACATCTCGCGGGTGCCCCGATCTCGACTGCCGCCGTAGCCACCGCCACCGCCGGCGCCGCCACCGTAACCGCCACCGCCGCCACCGGCGCTGTAGCTGCCACCGGCGCTGTAGCCGCCGCTGGACGAGCCGTAATCGCTGCCCGAGCCGTAGCCCGCGCCGCTCGACCCGCGGGCAGCCTTGCGGCTGGCCCGGCAGGAGGGGCAGCGGCGCGGCTCGGTGAAGCCACGCTGCGCGTAGAAGTCCTGCTCAGATGCGGTGAAGACGAACTCCTGTCCGCAATCCGCGCAGGTCAGATTCTTGTCGTTGTACAAAACCAGAACTCCTCTCGGTAGGCGCCGCGAGCCCGATTCGGGTTCTCGCGTCAGCCGTGAGAGGAGTCCGGTTCGTGGTCGTCTACGAATATGCAGTCGCGACCCGTGCCGCGACATTCGGCGGTGCGCAGTGTACGACCTGCCGGCTTTCCTGCCTAGTCCTGATTTCTGCGGGGCTTAGACGGGGCTCGCCCAGCCCCGAACCCGTTCCACCGCCCGCGCCCAGTCGCGGCGCAGGCTCGCCCGGCGTCCGCCATCCATCGTCGGCTCGAAGCGGCGGTCCAGCGCCCAGAGCGCCTCCAGTTCAGCGGGGTCGCGCCAGAGACCGACGGCAAGCCCGGCCAGGCAGGCCGCTCCCAGGGCGGTCGTCTCGGTGACGACCGGCCGCTCAACCGGGACGTCCAGCAGGTCCGCCTGGAACTGCATCAAGGCGTCGTTGGCGGCCGCGCCGCCGTCGGCCCGCAGGGCTCGGATCGGCGTACCGGTGTCCGCGACCATTGCCTCGATGACATCGGCCACCTGCTGCGCGATCGAGGCCGGTGAAAGCCGGCACCACCACGACGCCGCCCGTGTCCTCGACGCCGGCCGCAAGCCGCTCCACATCCGCGGACGCCTCGACCGCCCGGAGCCCGTCCCGCAACCACTGGACGGCGGCACCGGCAACGAACACGGACCCCTCGAGGGCGTAGGTGACGGGGCCGTCCGGCCCGAGTTGCCAGCCGACCGTGGTGACCAGCCGATTGCGCGACGCGATCGCGCTTGACCCCGTGTTGAGGAGGAGGAATGCCCCGGTTCCGTAGGTCGTCTTGGCCTGGCCGGGCGCGAAGCACGCCTGACCGAAGGTCGCGGCCTGCTGATCCCCGGCGAGGGCCGCGATCGGGATCGGACGGCCGAACATCTCCGGATCCGTCTCCCCTACCACGCCAGACGTCGGGACGACCGTCGGCAGCATGGCGGCCGGGACCCCGACCAGCTCCAGCAGCTCCGGATCCCAGGCCAGTCGATGGATGTCGAACAGGAGGGTCCGGCTGGCGTTCGAGACATCGGTCACATGCAGCCGGCCGCCCGTCAGGCGCCAGGCGAGGAACGAGTCCACGGTCCCGAAGGCAACCTCACCGCGGTCGGCCCGGGCTCGCAGCCCGACTTCCGCATCGAGGATGTGGGCGATCTTGGGCCCGGAGAAGTAGGCGTCGAGCGGGAGACCGGTCCGTTCCCGGAAGAGGCCCTCCAGCCCGCGCGCACGGAGTGCCTCGCACGCGGCGGCCGTGATCCGGCTCTGCCACACGATCGCGTCCGCGACGGGCCGACCCGTTGCGCGATCCCAGACGATGGTGGTCTCCCGCTGGTTCGCGATCCCGATGGCCGCGATCCGGTCCGTGCCGCCCACGCGGTCCACAACCTCACGGGCGACCGCGAGCTGCGTCTCCCAGATCGCCTCCGGGTCGTGGGTCACGTGACCGGGCGACGGGAATTGCTGCTCAAACGGTTGCTGCGCGCTCGCGACCGGCCGTCCGTCGCGCCCGAACGC
>JACVXW010000163.1:1548-5228 GCA_015661135.1 Chloroflexota bacterium | reverse complement strand
GCTGAACTCCCCGAAGTACGGGTTGGTGAAGATCACGTCCAGGCCCTGCGGCGTGAGGATCCCGAGCGTCCACGTCTTCCGCTGCGCCAGCATCCGGGCGACCGGGTCCGGCCGGTAGTCCAGGCCCGCCGCGACGTCCCGGATCCGGATCACGGTCTCGGCGCTCAGGCGCTCCGGCGTGTTGAACGCGAACGACACGGCGGCCTTGGATACGCCCGCGGCACGGGCCACGTCGGCGATGGTTGATCGACGGGTCGCCTGCTCCAACAATGCCTCCTGGGCCTCCGGGTTCCGTCGAGATTGTCACGGGCGCGGCGCGCCGTGTATGATCGGGACGGGAACAAGAAAAGCGGTTTAGCAAACCGGTTTAGTGGACCGTATCAGCGGGCCCGGCCGGTGTCAAGATCCGTTCTTCGGGGAGTCGTCCGTTGTCGCGTCGAATTGGCCTCGCCCTGACCCTCCACAACCACCAGCCCGTCGGCAACTTCGGCTGGGTCATCGAGGAGACCTACCGCCACGCCTATCTCCCGATGCTCGACGCTCTCGAGCGTCATCCGACAGTCCGCGTCGGTCTCCACTACACCGGCCCCCTCCTCGAGTGGCTGGCACTCGAGCATCCGGACTTCCTCGATCGCCTCCGCGGGCTCGTCGCCCGCGACCAGGTGGAGGTCCTCGGCGGCGGCTACTTCGAGCCGGTCCTCGCCTCCATCCCGGAGCGTGACCGGATCGCCCAGCTCGTCCGCATGGCGGACGAGGTCGAGCGCCTCTTCGGGCGGCGTCCGCTGACCGCCTGGCTTGCCGAGCGGGTCTGGGAGCCTGACCTGCCCACCTCCCTCGTCGCCACCGGCTACCGGGCCACGATCGTGGATGACTCGCACTTCCGTGCCGCCGGTGTCCCCGAGGACGCCATGTGGGGGCCCTACTCCACGGAGGACCAGGGCCGCCTGCTGACGGTCTTCGGGACGGAGCAGGGGCTGCGCTACCGGATCCCGTTCCGGCCGGTCGAGGACGTCATCGACTACCTCCGGACCCATGCCACCGAGGACGGCGAGCGGATCGGCACCATGGGCGACGACGGCGAGAAGTTCGGCGCCTGGCCGTCAACCTGGAAGCACTGCTGGGGCGAAGAGCGCTGGGTGGAGCGCTTCTTCCAGGCCCTCGAGGCCAATGCCGACTGGCTCACCACGACGACGCCCTCCGACTGGCTGGACGAGCATCGGCCACTCGGGCGCATCTACATGCCCGTCGGCAGCTATGCCGAGATGGGCGCCTGGGCACTCCTCCCGGACGAGAGCCGTGCATTCATGGAGACGCTGGAACGCGACCGCGCCGAAGGACGGCCGGAGCCGCGCTGGATGCGCGGTGCCTCGTGGCGGAACTTCCAGGTCAAGTACCGCGAGGTCAATGACCTCCACAAGCGGATGCTTCGGATCTCCGCCCGTGTCGACGCCCTGCCCGACGGGCCCGCGCGAGAGCGAGCCTACGACCACCTGCTCCGCGGCCAGTCCAACGACATCTACTGGCACGGCCTCTTTGGCGGGATCTACCTGCCCGACCTCCGGTTGGCGACGGTGGCCCATCTGGTCGCAGCCGAGGACGCCTGCGATCTGGAGTCCGGCACGCTGGACCGCGGCGAGGTCCTGGACCTCGACCTTGACGGCCGGGACGAGGTCCTCCTCTCCGACGCGGGCCAGGTCGTGACCGTGGACCTGGACGAGGGTGCCGGGATCGGTGACTGGGACATCCGGGCCGCGCTTCATGCCCTGACATCGGTCCTCCGGCGCCGGCCGGAGGCGTATCACGAGGCGATTCGGCGGTCAGGCGGTGACGACCACGGGCCCGCCGACGAAACCGGCGGCCTCGCCTCCATCCACGACATCGTGCGGTCCAAGGAAGCGGGACTGGTCGATCACCTTCGCTACGACGACCATGAACGCCGATCCGGCCTGGTCCGGTTCCTGGCTCCGGATGCGTCGCCCGCGGCATACGGGGCAGGCGAGATCCCGGATCTCGGGACTGCCCTCCACGCGTCGCACAAGATCGTCGAGCTCGGCCCGGGTCGGGTCGCCACCGAGGCATCGGCGCTGGTCCACGTCGACGATGGGTCCATCCCCATCGCCGTCCGCAAGGTCATCGAGCTCGGCGGGGATCGGCTGGCGCCGACGCTCCGCCTGGTCGTGACTGTCCGCAACGACGGCGAGCGACCGATCGCTGCCCGCCTGGGCCTCGAGTGGGCCCTGATGCTCCTGGGCGGCGGCGGCAATCCCTCCGCGTGGTACGAGGTCGCCGGCCGTCGCCGCGCTCACGACTCGTCCGGAGACGCGACCGGCGTGGACCTGGTCCGTCAGGGCAACGATTGGATCGGCGTCGTGCTGGCTACCCAGCCCTCCCCTGCCGCCGATGCCTGGTGGGCGCCGATCGAGACCGTGTCCAATTCGGAGGATGGCTTCGAGCGCGTCTACCAGGGCTCCTCGCTCCTCCTGTCGTGGCCGCTGGATCTGGCGCCCGGCGATGAGGCCACCGTGGCGGTCGAACAGCGAGTCACCGTCGCGCGGGACCGCGCGGAGGGCTGACCTCGGCGCCGAGGGCTGACCGGGCCTGAGCGGTGTCTCGAAAAGCCGTCAGCCCGCGGCCTGCGCGCCACGGGCTGACGAGAACTCCGGCATCGAGGGACGCCAGAGGGAAGATTCAGTTGGCGGCCGCCGACGGCGGCCTGGGGTCAGACGAGGAAGCCGGTTCGCCCGTGACCGTTCTCGAACCCGATCCTTGAATCGACGCCCCAGCGGGCGGCGGCAAGGCCCAGGATTGCGAACGAGGCGATGATGAGCCCCAGAATTGCAAGGCCGGTCATCGTGACCTCCCTTCCGTTTGCGGTGGCCTGTGCACATCGATTTGGTACAGTGCACTAGGCCAAGTCGAACGATACTTGGACTAGTGGACTATGTCAACCGTGGATGTCGACAGCCGGAACCCCGCGGCCGCTCCCAGCGGTCGAGATCTCGACGTCACCCGCAATAGCGACGTTCCGATCTCGACTCAGATCTTCTGGCAGCTCGTCTACCAGATCGATTCGGGCCGCCTGCTCCCTGGGGCGCGCCTGTCCCCGGTTCGGGAGCTCGGGGCTGCGCTTCGCGTCAACCCGAACACCATCCGGGCCGTCTACCGACGGCTCGCGGACGCGGGCTACGTCTCGAGCCGGCACGGGGCGGGGACGGTTGTCGCGGATCGCCCGCCCAAGCGACGACGACCGGAGGCGCTCGCGGGGATTGTCTCGGAGATGCTGCGCCGCGCAGCCCAGGCCGGGTTCACCGCCGACGAGGTCGCCTCTGCGACCTTTGCCGCCTCGTCGGAGCGGCGGCGGCCGGGGCCGGTGGTGCGGGTCCTGTTCGCGGAGTGCACCTCGGCGGATGCCGGCTACGACGCGGAGCGCCTGAACGACGAGTTCGCCGGGCAGATCGAGGCGGAGGGCACGCTGCTGGACGAGCTGCCCGAGCGCCTGGAACGCTTCCACTACGACCTCGTTGCCACCTCGACGTTCCACGCGGACGAGGCCCAGGCACTCGTCGGCGGACGGGCCCCGGTGGTCGCCATGCTCGTGGGTCCGGGCTACGTTGAGATGGTCCACGAGATCGCGGGTCTCCCCGCAGGCTCGCGTGTCGGCGTGGTGTGCGCCTCGGAGC
>JACVXW010000163.1:0-1541 GCA_015661135.1 Chloroflexota bacterium | reverse complement strand
GGCCGAGATCGATCGGACCGCGGACCTGATCCTCATGTCGCGCGAGGCCCTGGCGCAGGGCCTCGATCGCGGCCTCCAGCATCCCGAGCGCGTCCGGCCGTGGACCTACGAGTTCGACCCGGCCGCGATCGAACATCTGCGGCGCGCCATCGAGCACGTGATCGCCGCGCGGGCGTGACATCCTTCGGGCGATGAGGACGAAGCGGCGCCTGGCAACGGACCATGAATGGCTGGCGCTCGACGCGCCCGCCGCCCGCCGGACCGCGGCGGAGATCAACACGGAGCGAGCCCGCGGTGAGCTCGCCGGACCCCCCATCGTGACCGGCGGTCAGCTCCTCGCCGCGAGCGTCCTGCGTGTCGTGGCCCGCCGTCTCGTGGAGATCGGCCTGCCGGACGCAGAGGCTGAAATCGCACCAGCGGAAGCGGGCACCGGGGTCATGGATTCGGGGCCCGCCTCGCGCACGGGCCGGCGGCAACCCGCGAAGCCGCTCGTGGATCGGTTGGTCCTGGACCTTCTGGGCAACGATCCCGCAACCCCCATCCTGCGCGACCTGCTCGAACCGGCGGCGTCCCCCGCCAACCTCGGGCCGGCCGCCCGGCGCCTCCTGCAATCGCTCCCGGGCGAGGCGCCGGAATCGCTCGTCGGGCGCCTGCTCTGGATCCGGGAGCAATGGCCGCATCTCCTGGAGCCGCGCTCGGAGGTGGAGCCCCGCCTGCTCCTCGCCGCGGACCTCGTCGCCGAGGAGGCCCGGGCGCTCCACCAGTTGCATTCGGCGCGCGAAATCGCCGCTGGCACCGCCGGGGGCCGGGCGACGGTCGACGGCACAGCCACACCGGCCCCGGCCACGGGTGGCCACGGGCCGGCTGAGGGCCCGGACTACCGGGGACTGGACGCGGAGCCGGAGCGGTTTTCGTCGGACATGGACTGGATGCCCGAGGTCGTGCTGCAGGCGAAATCCACCTATGTCTGGCTGGACCAGCTGAGCCGGCGCCATCGACGCGACATCCGGACCCTCGACGGGATCCCGGACGAAGAGCTGGACCGGCTGGCCAGCTGGGGCGTGACCGGGCTGTGGCTGATCGGCGTCTGGCAGCGAAGCACTGCCTCGGCCGCCATCAAGCACCGTCGAGGCAACCCGGACGCCGTCGCCTCGGCGTACTCACTGGACGACTACCGGATCGCGGACGACCTCGGGGGCGAGGCCGCCTATGCAGACCTGCGCGATCGCGCTTCGGCGCGTGGCATTCGGCTGGCCTCGGACATGGTGCCGAACCACATGGGGCTGGACTCGCACTGGGTGATCGAACATCCCGAGCGATTTCTTTCCGTCCCGACCTCGCCCTATCCGTCGTACAACTTCAGCGGCCCGGACCTGTCTCCGGATCCGGCCGTGGCGATCCGGCTGGAGGACCACTACTGGGACGCCAGCGACGCGGCCGTCGTCTTCCAGCGATCGGACACCCGGACCGGCGAGACCCGGTACGTCTACCACGGTAATGACGGCACCTCGTTCCCATGGAACGACACTGCCCAGCTGGAC
>JACVXW010000162.1 GCA_015661135.1 Chloroflexota bacterium | reverse complement strand
CCGGACGCGGGATCCAGCTGGCTGCTGTAGCGGATGACCTCGACGGCCCCGCGGATGTACGCATCCTGGGTCGCGGTCCCGAACTCCGGCGGCGGACCCGGGTCAATGGGGACACCATCGGCGCCAACCGGCGGCAAGGCGAAGCTGGTCACGCTGCCCCAGTGCGGCCCGATCGCCTGCTGGACGCCGTTCTCGATCGGGATCCCGTTCTGCGAAATCATGTGCGCGAGCTGGAGCGGCTGCCAACGATTGGGATCGCTCAGCGTGGTTCCGGACTCGGCGACCACGAGCGGCGGGTTGACCGGCTTGTAATCGGGGGCCGCGTAGCCGTTCGCCTGATTGGATCCATCGGCCAGGCCGGCGTCCAGGACCGTCTTGGCGATCCGGTTCCCGATCGCCGCCGGCGTGTCGCCCAGCGTCGTCGTGACGGTGAGCGGGTAGCACAGCGAATCCATGACGTCCGCGAAGGCACTGAGCGACTCATCCGCGCCAACGGCCTTGATGAACCGGGCCGACAGGACCCGGTAGGCGGCGTAGCTGATCGCCTCGTTTCGCGCCGCCGCGACAGACCCCGACGTGTGCCTTTCGGTGAAGAAGACACCGTCAGCGGCCGGGTCGTACGTCGCCCAGGCGTCCCACATCGCCGCTGAGAGGTGGTACAGGTTCCGGGCGTGGACGGGCGGGTTGGGGAGCGCCCGGCGGATCGCGCCGAGCAGAGCCTCGTCCCAGCGGCGGGCCACGCTCCACTCGGGGTGTTCGGCGGCCGCTGGACAGGCCCCCGAGGATTCCCACGGTCGGGCCACGGCGATGGCGCCGCCGACGACGACGACGAGGGCGGCGACGATGGCGACCACCCGAACCCGGTTCCGACCCACTTGGCGTGCCTCCTGCCTAGCGGAACTCTAGCCCGCGAACGGGCGCTCCCGACGATCCGCCTTGAAGAGTCGCTCGATGACCCGGAGATTTGCCACGGCGTCCGAGGCCGGGACCGGTGTGGGCCCCCCGTCCAGCACCGCCGCGGCGAAGGCTGCCGCCTCGACCGCGTAGGGGTCGGCGGCGTCGAAGGTGAGGATCTCGGTGGCCGGCGCCACCGGCGGTTCGCCGCCGTGGGTCAGGAAGACCCTCGTCGGGCGATCCGGCGGGATGTTGAACGGGATCCCGACCTCGATCCGGCCCTCCGTCCCGACGATGTGAACCCGCTGGTCGTCCTCCGCCCGCGTCGAGCAGGTGAAGGTGGCGATCCCCCCGTCGAAGTCCAGGACGCCGCTGGTCACCACGTCCACGCCGCTCACGGGGTCGCGCAGGATGGACGCCTCGACCCGACCCGGCTCGGCGTCGAACAACAGTCGCGACAGGTTGACTGCGTAGCAGCCGACGTCAAAGAGCGCTCCACCCCCGTACTCGCGGACGTTCCGGATGTTCACGGGATCGTCATTGAAGTAGGAGAACCAGCTCTGGACGGCCACGAGGTGGCCGATTCGCCCGGACCGGACGAGGTTCAGCACGGCCTGCCAGGACGGATGGAGGCGGTACATGAAGGCCTCCATGAGCCGGACGCCCTCCGCGTCGCAGACTGCGACCATGCGGGCCGCATCCACGGCCGTCAGTGCCAGGGGCTTCTCGCACAGGACGTGCTTGCCGGCCCGGGCTGCGGCGATCGTCCACTCGGCGTGGAGATGGTTCGGGAGCGGGATGTAGACCGCGTCGACGCCGGGGTCCGCGAGGAGTGTCTCGTACGAGCCGTGGACCCGCAGCGTGCCGCCGACTGGATGCCGGGGATGACCTTTTGGCGAGCGATGTTCGCGGTCGAGAGGATCCCCCAACGGAGTTCACGCATCGGCGTCAGCCCCATGAGGTCTCGGTGACCGGCCGGAGTGCCACCTCCAGGAGCCGGTGGTTCCGCGGCCGGGTCAGGACGAAGAGGACGATCTCGGCGACGTCATCCGCCGACATCATGCCGGCCAGCTGGGGCATCTCCGGCGTCCGCCCGTGGCCCATGGCGAAGTCCGTGGCGACGCCGCCCGGGCAGACACTCGTGCAGCGGACGCCGCGCTCCCGGAGCTCGTGGTCGAGGGCCCTCGTCATGCCAACCTGGGCGAACTTCGAGGCGCAATAGGTGGCCTCGTACGGGAGGCCGCGGCGCCCGGCCTCGCTGGCGATGGTGACGAGGTCCGCGGCATCGCTCCGGAGGAGGTGCGGCAAAGCCGCCCGGACGGCGTACAGGGCGCCCTTCACGTTGACGTCGATCATCTCCTCGAGGTCCTCCATCGGGAGGTCCAGGAATGGTCCGTACGCCCCCACGCCGGCGTTCACGACGAGGATGTCGAGGTGTCCGAATCGGGCGACCGTCGCGGCGACCATGGCCTCCAGCGAGGCGGCGTCGCGGACGTCACACGCCTGCGCGAAGGCCCCATCGATACCGGGGTTCGCCCCGCTTCGCGAGGCCAGGGCCACCTGGGCGCCGGCCCCTGCCAGCGTCCGCGCGGTGGCTGCGCCGATGCCGCGG
This sequence comes from Chloroflexota bacterium, assembly GCA_015661135.1. GTDB lineage: Bacteria > Chloroflexota > Limnocylindria > Limnocylindrales > CSP1-4 > UBA5189. The sequence goes on along the minus strand of JACVXW010000162.1, from coordinate 6,111 downwards.
CTGGCGCCGGTGATCAGGGCGACCCGGCCTTGCAGCGTGGTCATGGGGCTCCTCCTCGAACGACGGCGACGCTCAGCCTGCAGGTCGGGTGGCTCCAGGCGTCGAGCGGCTTGCCTGGTCCGGGGACAGGCGCCGGGACGCCATGGCCGCCTGGGGCCGGGGCAATCTCCGTTTCCGGCTTGACACGGCCACCTGCATGCCCGAGCCTAGCACAGGCATTTGCAAGAGAGGAACACAAACCGGTGTACCCGGGTCGCGAAGAGGTCGGGCAGCGCAGCGAGACGGTGCGACGGGCGAACCTGAGCGCAATCGTCCGGGAGCTGCACCTGCGCGGCCCGCTGTCCCGCTCGGAGCTCGTGGCGCGGACCGGCCTGACGCGGAGCGCGATCCGCGCCCTGGTTGGCGAGCTGGTCGCCGGCGAGCTGGTGGCCGAGGAGGCCGCCGTCCGCCTCGGGACCCCCGGCCGGCCGTCGCCGCTCGTTCGCCTCGTCCCAGACGGAGCGGTCGTTCTCGCCCTCGAGATCGCGATCGACTCGCTCGCCGTCGCGGTCGTCGGAGCCGGCGGCGTTGTCCATGAGCTCGAGCGCGTCGATCGCCCGCGCGGCCACTTGTCGCTGGATGAAGTCGTCGCCGACCTCGTGGAGCTGGCCGCGCTCGCGCGTTCCCGGCGGCCCGCGGGCGAGATGCCGATCCGGGTCGCGGTCGCCGTTGCCGCCATCGTCAGCCGAGCCGACGGGCTCGTCCGGTTCGCGCCGAATCTCGGCTGGGTGGACGTGCCCCTGGGCGCCCGTCTGGCCGAGGCGCTCGCGCTGCCAGTGCCGGTCGAAGTGGACAACGAATCGGACCTCGGCGCGCTCGCCGAGTTCCGCCGCGGTGCGGCCCGCGGCGCGGACGACGTCCTGTACGTTCACGGCGAGGTCGGCGTCGGGGGCGGGATCATCGTCGACGGCCGGCCGCTGGACGGGATCGGCGGCTACGGCGGCGAGATCGGCCACATGCCCGTCAATCCGGACGGGCGGTCGTGCCGCTGCGGCTCCACCGGCTGCTGGGAGACCGAGGTCGGCGAGGGCGCCCTGCTGACGCGGGCCGGCTATGCGCTCGATGGCGGGCGGGAGGCGATCGACCAGGTACTGGCTGACGCCGCGGCCGGCCGGCCGGCCGCCCTCGCGGCGCTGGACAGCGTCGGACGCTGGCTCGGCATCGGACTCGCCGGGCTCGTGAACATCCTGAACCCGCGCCGGGTCGTCCTGGGCGGGCTGTTTTCGCGGATCCATCCCTTCGTCGTGGATCGGATGGACCTGACCCTTGACCACTATGCCCTGGCGGCGCCGCGCCGCCTCGTCTCGGTGGTGCCGTCCACCCTCGGTGTGGATGCGCCCCTTCTCGGTGCGGCCGAGATGGCCTTCGAGCCACTCCTCGACGACCCCGCCGCCTGGCTGGGACCGCGAGGCGCGCTCGTGCAGCTGGAGAGCGCATAGGGGTGACGGCAGGTTCGCTCCCGGGCCACGAAGGAGGGCGTCGCAGTCGCCGCTGGGAGCAATGTTCAAGACTGAGTGTGGAATTGATTGAGGAGGGTGCTAGCCTACGGGAGTCAGGGCGTCGTTCCATTTACCACCGGAGGAGGAGAAGTCTCTGATGAAATCGCGACAAAGACTGGCGGCTCTGACCGCGGCGGCGGCGATCGTGCTCGCAGCCTGCGGGACCGGAGCGACACAGGCGCCGGGCGCAGATTGCACCGTCGGCGTCTCGTGGAACAACTTCCAGCAGCCGCGCTGGGCCGCACACGACGAGCCCAACCTGAAGAAGACCGTCGAGGACGGGGGCGGCAAGTACATCAGTGCCGACGCCAACCTCAGCTCAGAGCAGCAGTTGACCGACGTCGACTCGCTGATCTCGAAGGGCGCCAAGGTCCTGGTCCTGCTCGCGCAGGACAACAAGGCCATCCTGCCGGCACTCCAGAAGGCCAAGGATGCGGGCGTTCCCGTCATCGCCTATGACCGCCTGATCGAGGATGCCAGCATCCTCTACATCACCTTCGACAACGTGCTTGTCGGCAAGGCCGAGGCAGCCGCAGTCATCGCCAAGGTGCCGAAGGGCAACTACGTCCTGATCAAGGGCGATCCTGGCGATCCGAATGCGTCGACGTTCCTGCCGCAGGGCTGGGACGAGGCAGGCCTCGCTGACAAGGTCGCCTCCGGCGACATCGTGCTCCTCAACGGTCCTGACGGGACGTTCACGGACGCCTGGAAGACCGAGACCGCCCAGAAGAACATGGAGGCGATCATCGACAAGGCCGTCGCCGACGGCACCCCGATCGATGCCATCCTGGCCGAGAACGACAGCACGGCGCTCGGCGTCGTGGGTGCGCTCACGGCCAAGAGCTACGGCTTCCCGCCCCTGAGCGGCCAGGATGGCGACCCCGCCAACCTGAACAACGTCGCCCTGGGCAAGCAGTACGTGGACGTCTTCAAGAACGCCAACGAGCTTGGCAAGGCCGCCGGTGCTGCCGCGCTCGAGCTGTGCAAGGGGACCGCGATGGCCAGCCTGACGCTGCCGACCGGCCTCATCGATGCGGGCGTGGCCCCGACCGCCGGTCTCTCGGCCAAGCCCTTCACGACGCCGGACGGAACCTCCGTCCAGTCCTTCATCCTGCAGCCGACCCCGCTCACGGCGGACAACCTGCAGGTGGCGATCGACGCCGGTCAGATCACCAAGGAGGATCTCTGCAAGGGCGTCGACCCCGCGACGGGGCCGGCGGCCTGCAAGTAGCGGTCACCGGACCGCGCCACTAGCGTGATGCTCCTGCGCCCCCGGGATCCTCCCGGGGGCGCAGGACTCTCCATCTCATGGCCAGGAGGGCCGGCGTGACGAACGTGGCCGACGCGAGCGTCTCTTCGCGGTCTCATCGCCCAGACCGAGATCGATCTCCGTCTCTTCGGCATGCTGGTCGCCCTCGCTGCCATCCTGCTCACCTTCAATATCCTGAGCGAAGGCAAGTTCTTCCAGCCGACCAACATGATCACCCTGGCGGTCCAGGCCACGGGCGTGGCCATCATCGCCACCGGGATGGTCCTGGTCATCGTGTCGCGGAACATCGACCTGTCCGTCGGGTCCGTGGTCGGCGTCGTCGCGATGACCTACGCCCTGTTGATGACCGAGTGGCTGCCCCTCCTGGGGATGGGCGCGGACTTCCCGTTCCGATGGCTCGTCGCGCTGGGCCTCGGTATTGCCCTCGGCGCAAGCCTCGGCGCGTTGCAGGGATTCATCATTGCCTACGTCGGGGTGCCATCGTTCATCGTGACCCTCGGCGGACTGCTCTCGATTCGTGGGGTGGTCTGGTATCTCTCCAAGGGCGCCGCGGTGTCGGGCCTGGATCCCAACTTTCAACTCATCGGTGGTGGCGCCCAGGGATCGATCGGGGGGACCGCGACCTGGATCGTCGGCGCTGTCGCCTGTCTCGCGATCATCGGGCTGCTCGTCAACAGTCGACGCCAGCGCCGCCGGTTCGGCTTTCCGGTCAGGCCCATCTGGGCGGAGGTCGTGCTCGGCGTGGTCGGGAGCGTCGTCGTGCTCAGCGTGGCCGGGTTCGCGAATTCCAGCCTCTGGCCGCAGGGTCTCGCCGATCGGATCGCCATCGAGCAGAACTGGGGGCCAAGGCCCGAAGGTGGCTGGAGGATCCCGACCGGCCTCCCGAACCCCATCGTCCTGCTGATCGGCGTGACCCTCGTCATGACCTGGATGGCCACGCGACGGCGGTTCGGCCGATACGTCTACGCCTACGGGGGGAACCCGGACGCGGCGGACCTCGCCGGTATCAACACGAGATGGACGATCCTCAAGACCTACATCCTGATGGGGATCCTGTGCGCCCTCGCGGCGGCCATTGCCTCGGCGCGACTCAACGGGTCCACGCTCGATGTGGGCCAGAGCTACGAGCTGTACGTGATCGCTGCGGCCGTCGTCGGGGGGACATCTTTCGCCGGCGGCATCGGCACGATCCCCGGCGCCGTCCTTGGTGCGTTCGTCATGCAGTCACTGGCCTACGGGCTCAGTTTCATGGGCGTCAACTCGCCCGGCCAGAACATCGTGGCCGGGATTGTGCTGATCCTCGCCGTCGGCTTCGATACCTACAATCGCCGGCGCGGCTCGTGAGCGACAGGGAGGGCTGACCCGTGACCGTCGCGGAACGAACGCCGCTCGTCGAGATGCGCGATATCAACGTCGCCTTCGGTGGCGTGCACGCCGTGAGTGACGTGACCATCGACCTGTACGCGGGCGAGGTCATTGGACTCGTCGGCGGCAATGGCGCCGGCAAATCCACGCTGATGCGCGTGCTGTCGGGCGCACATCCGGCCGACACCGGCGAGATCCTCATCGAACAACAGCCCGTGAGCATCAACAACCCGCGCGACGCCAAGGCTTACAACATCGAGACGATCTACCAGACCCTGGCCCTTGCCGACAACATCGATGCGCCCGGAAACCTGTTCCTGGGCCGCGAGAAGACGACCCGCCTGGGCAGCATGGACGACTCGAAGATGGAGGCCGAGACGCGCAAGGTCATGGGGCGCCTGAACCCCAACTTCACGCGCTTCAAGCTGCCCGTGAAGTCGCTGTCCGGCGGCCAGCGCCAAGCGGTCGCGATCGCGCGCGCGGTCTATTTCAACGCCCGGATCCTGATCATGGACGAGCCGACGGCAGCCCTGGGTCCGGCCGAAACCGCCCAGGTCCGCAATCTCGTCCGGCAGCTCAAGGACGAGGGGATCGGGATCTTCCTCATCAGCCACGACATCCACGACGTCTTCGACCTTTCCGACCGCATCAGCGTCATGTACCACGGCCGAATCGTCGACACCGTCAGGAAGTCGAACGTCACGCCGGACGACGTCCTGGGCATGATCATCCTCGGCAAGAAGCCCGGCGAGGTCAGCGAGAAGGAGCTGGCCCAGCTCGAACTCCGCTCCCAATGACGTTCCGGCCGCCCCCGCGGCGGCCGGTCTTCGGGTCCGGCCTTCGGTGGAACACGGGGGCCAGGGTCGGATAGAGCTCGCGGTAGCCCGCGTGGGCCTCGGCGTAGGCCGCGCGATCAGGTCCGGGCGCGGCGGCCGGGCTGGTCCGCACCAGCGCCTCCGCGGCCTCCGGCACGTCGTGGAACCAGCCGGCCCCGACCGCGGCCAGCGTCGCTGCACCGAAGGCGGCGCCCTCGGTCGTGGAGGTCGTCACAAGCTCTGCGTCCAGGACGTCCGCCAGGATCTGCCGCCACAGCTCGCTGGCCAGCCCGCCCCCGGACGCCCGGATCTGGGTCGGGACCGGCATCCCCGCCGCGAGCATGAGGTCCAGGCCGTCACGGAGGCCGAAGGCCACGCCCTCGATGACCGCGCGGGTCAGGTGGCGGCGATCGTGGTGCAGGGACAGCCCGACGAACGCGCCCCGCGCCTGCGGGTCCGGGTGCGGGCTGCGCTCCCCCGAGAGGTATGGCAGGAAGTACAGCCCGTCGGCCGCCGCCCGGACTCCGTCCGCCGATGCGACCAATGCCCCGAAGTCCTCGCCGGGGGCGATCGTGTCCCGGAACCAGCGGAGGCTGCCGGCGGCGGACAGCATCACGGACATGAGGTGCCACCGCCCCGGCAGGGCATGGCAGAAGGCGTGAACGCGGCCACGGGACTCGTGAATCGGCGCGTCCGTCGCCGCGAAGACGACCCCCGAGGTACCGAGCGAGAGGGCGACCGTCCCGGGAGCCACGACGCCGACGCCCACCCCGTTCGCCGCCTGGTCGCCGCCGCCGGCGACGACCGGCGTGCCCTCCCGCAGACCGGTGGCATCGGCGGCCGCCCGTGTGAGGGTTCCCGTCACCACCGGACCCTCGAACGTCGGCGGGAACCAGCCGGCCGCGAGGCCGAGCGCATCCAGCATCGCCGGGGACCAGTCCCGCGCCGCGAGGTCAAACAGCAGCGTCCCGGATCCGTCCGCCTTGTCCATGGCGTGGCCGCCCGTGAGTCGCAGGCGGAGATAATCCTTGGGCAGGAGCACATGGGCGAGAAGCGCCCAGACCTCCGGCTCGTGGCGGCGGACCCAGAGCAGCTTTGGGGCCGTCAGGCCGGTGATGGCGTC
>JACVXW010000161.1 GCA_015661135.1 Chloroflexota bacterium | reverse complement strand
CCGCCCGGCGCGGTCGGAACGCGGTTCCGGAACAGTTCCCGGCGCGCGGCCAGGATCCCCGGCGTGCCCGGCCCGCCGATGAACTTGTGGGGGCTGATGAAAACGGCGTCCTTGTAGTCGAGCTCCGCGTCCGGGCCGGGTCGATGGGGCGACAGCTCGACATCGACGTACGGGGCGGCCGCCCCGAAGTCCCAGAACGACAGGGCGCCGTGGCGGTGCAGCAGGACCGAGATCGCCCGGGTATCGCTGAGGATCCCGGTGACGTTCGACGCCGCGGAAAAACTGCCGATCTTCAGCGGCCGATCGGCGTGCGCCGCCAGCGTCTTCTCGAGCGCCGCGAGATCGATCCGGCCGTCGGGATCCTCCGGGATCGTGACGACGTCGGCGATCGATTCGCGCCACGGCAACTCGTTGGAGTGATGCTCATACGGGCCGATGAACACGACGGGCTTCTCTGTCGCGGGGATCGAGGCGGAGAAGCCGTACCGGTCGTCCAGCTCGGCCGGCAACCGCAGGGCCAGGACGTCCACGAGCTTGTTGATCGCCGCCGTTGAGCCGGAACCGCAGAAGATCACGGCGTGGTCGGTGAGATTGCCGCCGAGGGACTCCCGGATGATCGCCCGGGCATCCTCGCGAAAGCGTGTGGTCTGGAGGCCGGTGCCGGACGACTCGGTGTGGGTGTTCGCGTACAGCGGCAGGACGGCCTCGCGAATGTAGTCCTCGATGAACCCCAGCGAGCGGCCGGATGCCGTGTAGTCGGCGTAGGTAACGCGGCGGATCCCGTAAGGACCCATGACCGCCTCGTCGTCGCCGATGACGGCGCCGCGGATAGTTTCGATCAGGTGATCGGCGTCGGCCACGCGGCCATGCTACAGGGCACCGCCCGGTCCGGACCTCGCCGGACGGGGCATGCTAGGCTCAGCCGGCCGTGCCGCGTGTGGCACCGCCCGGGCGGGAGTAGCTCAGTTGGCAGAGCGTCAGCCTTCCAAGCTGAATGTCGCGAGTTCGAACCTCGTCTCCCGCTCCACCGCTCCGGCGCCTGTCTCGCCGTGAGCACGTCGTCCGCCGATCAGGCCTTCCGTTCGAGGATGGGCCGGGCGAGGTCCGGCTTGTCAACGACGAACGCGAACATCGCCCGATCTCCCCAGCGGCCCAGGAACAGGTGTCCGTAGATGTTCACGCCGGCATCGGCGAGGGCGCGCGAGAGGCGGGCCATGCCGCCCGGCCGGTCGTCCACTTCGGCGAGGATGGACTCGCCCTCCACGTAGACATAGCCGCCATCGTCGAGAACCTGCCGGGTGGAGTCGTCGTCCGCCGTCGTCATGATCACGTGGCCCGCGTCGCCGATCCCGCCGCCGCCGATCGCGCGCAGGTCCACACCGCGCGCTGCGAGTGCCTCGGCGAGATTGGCCATGGAGCCGGGCTCGTTCTTCAGCTGGACGACGAACTGGTTGGCCATGTGGAACCTCCGCCGTTGGCGCCCGTGCACGGTCACCGGGGCACCATGCTACCGCCCCGGCCCGTCGTCGCGCCGCGCCGCCTACGATGTCCCGCGATGACCAGCACGGCGCCTCGCCCAACCGGCACGGCCGATGCCGCGGCGGTGCTCCCGGCTGTGCTCCCGGCGGTGCTCCCGGCGCTGCTCCGGGCGACGGCGGCCGATCTGCCGATCGCCGTTGCCCAGGCGCTCGCCGACGCATCCCCCGATCTCGGGGCGTGGGTCCGGCCCCCGGTCCTCGTCGACGGCATCCCGTGGGCATCGTGTGCGTGGGGCAGTGAAACCGACCCGCCGATAGCCCTGGTGCACGGCGTCGGGTCGAACCTGGACACGTTCTGGCGGGTGGCCCCGGCAATCGCGGCAGCCGGCCGCTTCGTGGTGGCCATGGACCTGCCGGGCCACGGCCGGACCGGCCACTGGCAGGGACGTCGCCGATTCGCCCAGACGGCGGAGGACGTCGCCGGTTTCCTGCGGGCCGCGGGGCTGGATCGGCCGGACCTCGCCGTCCTCGGGCACTCGTGGGGCGGCATCATCACGGCCGCCCTGCCCGGGGCGGGTCTGCGGCCGGAGCGACTCATCCTTCTCGACCCACCGGCCCTTCCGGTCGCGGCGATGGAGCTGATGACCCTCGACCCGACCGAGCGGCACTTCGACGACATGGCCGAGGCCGTCTCGGTGATCCGGTCGGCGAGGCCGGACTGGTCCGATGGGGACGTCTACGCCAAGGCGCTCGGGCTGACGCAGCTCGTCCCGGAAGCGGTCCTGTCCGTCCTCCTCGAGAACGGCGACTGGGACGGCGGGCTCGGAGCGCTTGCGCATCCGGCGGCGCAGAACATCCCGGTCTGGCTGATCCGGGGCGAGTTCCGCACCGAGGGGCTCATCCCCGAGGAGGTCGTGCCGCTGTTCGCGGAGCGGATCGGGGCGGACCACGTGATCACGATCGCCGACGCCCCCCACTCGCCGCAGCGGCAGTATCCGGAGGCAACCGTGGTGGCGATCCTTCGCGCACTCGGCGCCGTCGGGACCTGAGGCAGCCTACCCCGCGGGCGGAACGAAACGCTCGGCCGACGGCGAGATCTCGGGCCCGCCGCCGATGTACCCGCCCACCACCAGGATGGAGCCGTCCAGGAGCAGCGTTGCGGAGTGGCCAAAGCGAGCGCTGGCCATGCTCGACGTCGTCGACCACTGGCCGGTCGTCGGGTCGTACAGCTCCGCCGAGCGGGCGGCCGCGTCGCTTGCCGGTCCGCCCCCCAGGGCCAGCACCCTGCCGTCGACGAGCGCGGTTGCGGTGAATTGCAGCCGCTGGATGGCCATGGACCCGGTGGGGATCCACAGCCCGTTGGCTGGGTCGTAGACCTCGGCCGAGGCGAGGACCCCGTCGGCCATGCCGACACCGCCACCAGCCACCACGACCTTGCCGGCGGCCAGCCGCGCCGCGCCGAAGCCGTGCCGTGCATCGGCGAGGTGACCGGCTTCCGTCCACGCACCGGTCTGCGGGTCGTAGAGCACGGCCGATGCCGGCTGTTGCCAGCCGCCCCGTGTCATCAGCAGGCGACCATCTCCCAGGAGCGTTGCGGTGTGGCCCGCCCTGGCGTCGGACGGTGCGGCATAGGCAGTCCAGGTTCGAGCGATCGGGTCGTAGAGCGCGGCCGGGCCACGGGCCACGGGATCGCTCCCCAGGCCGACGCCGCCCAGCACGAGGACCGTGCCGTCCGCGAGTCGCGTTGCGGTATGTCCGAAGCGGTCCTCGGCCATGCTCGGGGCCGGACTCCAGCGGCCGGTCTCCGGGTCGTAGATCTCCGCGGACCGGGCTGCTGCTTCGTCGGCCAGACCGCCGCCTGCCACGAGGACGGAGCCGTCGGACAGGAGCGTAGCGGTGTGGAAGGCTCGGCCGGTCGCCATCGCCCCGGTGGTCGTCCAGGTGTTGGTCGCAGGATCGAAGACCTCGGCGGACGTGCGGCCCATGACCTCGACGCTCGCCGCCTGGGCCCCATCCCAGTCGTGGCCGCCGACGACAAGCACGCGCCCGTCGGCGAGGAGCGTTGCCGTGTGGCCGACGCGAGCCTCGGCGGGACTCCCCGCGGCCGACCAACCAGGCCCGCCGGTCGTCTCGGGCGTCGCCGCTGGCGAGGCGGAAAGCGATGCCGGGGCGGAGGCCGACGTCGGCGGCGCGGTCGTTGGGCTGCCCGCGCCGGGCGGTGTCCGAGATTCCTCCACGCCGGCGCCACACGCGGAGACGAGGACCGCAGCGAGCAGGACTGCCGTGGCTCTGATCTTCGAAGACCGCATCGTTCGGGCTCCTGACTTATGTGGCGGTAGGACGCTCGACCCGCCGGTTTGCTTCACCTCGGAGGTCAGCGAACCGGTCCCGTCTCGCGAGCGGGGGCCGGACGCTCTCTGGAAGCGGCGCGCGCGAGGGCGATGGCGCGGCGGTACGCCGCCAGGTACGCCTTCGCGGAGCCAGTCCGCCAGTCGAAGTCAACGGCCATCCCGCGGTCGAGGAGCGCCTCCCAGGTCGGCCCGCCGGCGAGAAACCGGGCGCCGAACTCACGACACCCCCAGACAAGCCCATCCGCGGTCGCGTGCCGGAAGACGAACCCGGTCCCCTCCCCCGGCCGATCGTACTCGTCGATCACGGTGTCGGCCAGGCCGCCGGTGGCATGGACGATCGGCGGCGTCCCGTACCGCAGGGCCACCATTTGGCCGGTACCGCATGGCTCGAACCGCGAGGGCATGAGGAAGCCGTCAACGCCAGCGTAGATCCGGCGGGCGGTCTCGCGATCGAACCGCTCGATCAGCGCGACGCGGTCGGGGCGCCTGGCCGCCAGCCCGCGGAGTTCACCCACGAGCTCGGCCGGTCCGGATCCCTGGACGACCAGGCGGAATCCGTCCCCGAGGAGCGCCGGTGCCGCCGCGGCCAGCAGGTCGAAGCCCTTCTGGGGGTCCAGTCGCCCGATCATGCCGAGCACCGGCCGTGGATCCGCGGCGTCCATCCCGAGCCGCGCGAGCAGTTCGGCGCGACAGGCCCGCTTGCCCGACCGATCGCCGGCGGAAAACGGCGCCGCGATGACCGGATCCGTCGCCGGGTCCCAGAGCTCGGTGTCGAGGCCATTCAGGATTCCGAAGAATCGGGCACCGCGATCTCGGAGCGCGTCGTCCAGGCCCATCCCGAACGCCGGCCCCAGCGCCTCGCGGGCGAACCCCGGACTCACGGTGTTGACGAGGTCGGCGCCCTCGATCGCCGCGCGCAGCAAGTCCACCCCCGGCGCTCCCGGGGGGAGGGCGGACGTCCATTCCGGCCCGAGGTCCCTCACCCGATCCCGCGGCGTCCAGCCGTGGTAGGCGAGGTTGTGCACGGTCAGGAGCACCGCCGGACCGTCGCCGCCGACGGCGCGCGCGTACCGGACAGCCGGCGCGGCGTGCCAGTCGTGGAGGTGGAGAAGGTCCGGCGGCCGACCTTCCGCGCGCAACACCTCAAGCGCAGCCCGGCAGAAGATCCCGAATCGCCGGGCGTTATCCGGGTAATCGCCCCCGGCATCGCCGTAGTAGCCGCCACTCCGCTCAAACGAGGCTGGGTGGTCAACGAGTCGGAGGCGATAGCCATTGGCGGCGATATCGACGATCCGGACACTGGTCGTCCCGCGGCGTCCTGCGGCCGGGTCGGAGACCGCGACGGTGTGCTCGCCGATCACCCGGTCCGTCGGCACGAGC
>JACVXW010000029.1 GCA_015661135.1 Chloroflexota bacterium | reverse complement strand
TGCACCGGCACAGGACGCGACCACGCTGGACATCGGCCTTGCCCTCGAAGGCACAGCCATCGCCATCGAATGGTCGGCGTGTGACACAGACGGCTTCCTTGCCTACAAGGTCATTCGCTCCAAGGACGCGTTCGCAACCTGGCCACTCGGTGCGGGCGACGCCATCGTCGCCGTGGTCGACCACCAGGGCACCACGCGATTCGTGGACAAGGACGCCTACGGCGGGCGGACCTGGCGCTACCGGGTCGTCGCGCTCCGGATCTGGGATGGCCTCAAGGCCGTTGCCTGCCGCAGCGACGTGGCGTCGATCGAGACGCCGGCCCCCACGCCCAAGCCCGAGCCGAAGCCCGAGCCGAAGCCCGAGCCGATCGGCGGCGGAGACCTGGCCCTGTCCGTGGTCATCAAGGACGGGCACCCGTACCTCGACTGGACGGCCTGCACCGGTGTGGACTTCGGCAAGTACAAGGTCCTCCGCTCGACGGACTCGACGGTGACCTGGCCCAACGGCGAGAACGACGCGCTCATCGCGGTCGTCGGCCTGGACGGCGACACGATGGCCTGGGACAAGGACGCCCCGGGCGGCACGAAGCTCTTCTACCGCGTCTTCTGCGTCCGCTCCACGGAGGCCGGTTACGTCGTCGTCGCGGCCAGCGCGGTCAAATACGTCACGACCCCGGCGGTCGAGCCGGCCCCGGATCCCGTGGCCCTCGCCTTCGAGGTGTACCTCACCGCGGACGGCGCGCTCCTCTCGTGGCAGCCCATGGCGAGCGACATGTTCAAGTATTACAAGGTGGTCCGCTCCGCGACGACGGACATCCCCTCCTACCTGCCCTGGACGGACGGCACCGAGCTCATCGGCGTCATCGAGAACAGCGGCACGAACCAGCTCCTGGACTCGACCGTTGCATCCGGTCAGACGATCTACTACCGGGTGCAGGCGATCGGCTACTGGAACGGCGCCAAGTTCCTGCTGGGCCAGACGGCGGTCATCGCCGTCACGGTCCCGTAGGCGCTCGGACCGCATACCCGGGCGTCGGGGACGGATGGGTGTCGACCAAGGTCCCGCTCGCGGCAGTACCGCTGGGCGATGGTCGGCCGATCCGTCCGTCCCTACCGTCCGACTCCCGATGGCATCCGGCCCGAGCAGCACACGGATGGACCCGACCCGGGAGCAGGCCCTCGTGGCCCGCGCCCGGGTCGATTCCGCTGCGTTCGGCGAACTCTATGACTGGTATCTCCCGCGCATCCTCGCCTTCATCGCCCGCCGGGTGGAGGATCGCGCGATGAGCGAGGACCTGACCGCCACGACCTTCGAACGGGCGCTCGGCGCGGTGCGCCGCGAGGATTTCCGCAACGAGTCGTTTGGCGGTTTCCTCTACCGGATCGCGTCCAACGCGATCGTTGATCAAGCGCGCCGGAGCAAGTGGACGGTGCCGTTGGGGGCGCGCGCGAGCGACTACGACGACGACACCGAGACCGCTCGGCGAGACGACGCTGCCACCCTCGGCGACGACGCGGCGACGCGGGCGTTCGCCTCCTCCGCCTCCCCGAAACCCACCGACGGGTGATCGTCCTCAAGTACTTCGACGGCCTCGAGATCGACGAGCTGTGCGCCGCCCTCGGCTGCTCGCGCGCGACCTTCGCGGTGAAGCTGCACCGGGCCCTCCGGGCGCTCCGCGGCGCGATAACGATGGAGTCGGTCGATGTGGCCTGACGACCTGAACCGGCGCGAGCCGGGGGCGATCGGGGACGACTTCCCCGGCGACGCGGACCTCGCCGCGCTCGACGCAGAGCTCGCCGCCGCCGGGGCACGCTCCCGGCGCCGATCGCCGGCGCGCGGATCCGCATCCTTCGCGGCCTCGCTGCGGAAGCGGCTGCTCGCCACGTACGGTACGGCCGACACCTCGATCGACAGTTCCTCGGCGGAGGCGTGGCAGGCGCACGCGGCCCAGGCGGCACCCGCGGATGGGGCTCCGGCGGGTGCGGCACCGGCGAAGGAACCGCGGGAAGCCGTCATCCCGTGGCCCCTGGCTGGTTCGGGTTCCAGTTCATCCCGCGCACGCGGCGCGGACGAGCCTGACCTTCGCGAACTTCCGACCGGGCCGGTCGCCCATGCGCCGAAGCGTCTCGCGATCCAGACCTCGCCCCGGACCCCGACCGTGCTGCCGGCCCCGCGATGGTCCCTCCTCGCGATCGCGGCAGCCCTCGTCGTCGCGATCGGCGGGCTCAACGCCAGCCTCCTCTTCCCTGCCCCGCCCGACACGCGGGTCGGCGCGGCCTTCGGCGCGGAGCTCGTGCGTGCCGGAGCCGTCAGCGACCTGGTTGCCGGCACGGAACTGCTGGCCGGGGACGAGGTCCGCGTGGGAGGGGACGGGTTTGCCTCGCTCCAGCTGGGTGACAGCCGGATCCGGCTCGCCGGCGGCGCCGACGTCCACCTCGTGACCCTTGAACACGCGCGGATCGTCGTCGACCAGGTCGCCGGCCGGGCGTGGCACCGGGTCGTCCTGCCGGACGGCGGGCGCTACCTCGTGACCACGGCTGACGTCACCTGGACGGCGGCCGGCACGGCCTTCGACCTCGGTCGGACCGGTTCCGACGCGACGGACGGCGACATCGTCCACGAACTGTCCGTCGAGCACGCGGTCGTCGTTGACGGTCCGGGTCTCCGGGTCACCGTGGACCAGGGCCGTGGCGCGACCGTTCGCCTCGGGCCGTCGCCCACCGTGGAGACGAGCGATGTCAGCCCGCTGACCGCGGCCGCGGACCCGTGGGTGCGTTCCAACGCCGCCGCGGACGGAGCCGACGGGCTGCCGCTCGGCATGCTCGACGGCCTCGACCTTGCCGTCGCGACGCCGGCCCCGACATCGAACCTCACGCCCCGACCCACCGCAACGCCCGGTCTCACCGCGACGCCCGGTCCCACCGAGCCCCCGGTCGAGACGGCGGTACCCAAGCCGTCACCGACTGCGGTTCCGACGGCGAAGCCGACGCCCAAGCCCACGCCCAAGCCCACGCCGGCGCCGACGTTCGGGACGATGGCCCTCACCACCCTGGCCTGCCCCGGCGGTCTGGTCCTCGGCTGGACCGTGCCGGACCTGACCGCCTTCAACCACGTGCAGGTCCTGCGCGGCACCTCGGCCGACATCCCGACTTCGTATCCGCCGTCGGGCGGCGTGGTCGCCATTGATGGCGGGTACTCGGCTGATCCCTCCAAGACCGAGGGGTACGACCCAACCGCGGACGGCGCGAGTGCCTGGTACCGGGCCGTGGCCTACGACCTTAACAACAAGGCCATCGCCGCCAGCGCGGCGAAGGGCGCCACGACGCCGGCCATCGCGGATCTCGGAACGATGGGGGTGTCCGGGACCGCCCCGGGCGAGCTGACCTTCTCGTGGACGCCGTTCACGGGCTCGGCCGACTGCTTCACGTTCTACAAGCTCGTGGCCTCTGTGGACGATCCCTCGCCGAGCTACCTCAAGGGCGCCACCTACCTCGCGGCGGTCAGCGAGCAGGCCGCGGCCGGGACGATCGTCAGCGCCATCCCGAGCGGCACCACCTACTGGCTCCGCCTCCAGGCGATCCGCGCCACGAGCCTCGGCAAGTTCATCGTCGCCCAGACGATCCCGGTCCAATACACGGTGCCGTAGCGGGTTCTGGTGAGGGCGCGGGCGAGTGGCGGGGGCCGATCGGGACCGGTCCGGTCCGGGCGGGGGCCGGTCGGGACCTGGCGGGGTGCCCCGTGCGGCGTCTCCGGCCTGTTTGTGACACCTGCTCTCCAGGCGGGAGCTATTCAGCAATCCCGTGACAAGTGCCCCTGACGCGGGCGCCTGTCACAAACGAGCCGGCGTCTGAGCGTGGGAGCGTCGGCCTGCCGGCGCACTCCGTTGACTACGTCCCGTGTGGCGCGCAACTGACACAAAGTGGTGCGCGGCGCTGGTGCGCGGCGCTGGTGCGCGGCGCTGGTGCGCGGCGCTGGCGCCGTGGGCGCCACCGGGATAGCTACTCCCCGCGGAACTCGGGCGGGCGCTTCTCGATGAAGGCGGCCAGGCCCTCGGCGTGATCCCTGGTGGAGCCGGCCAGGCCCTGGGACACGGCCTCCGAGACCAGGGCGGTCTCAAGATCGCGCTCGAAGGCGGCGGCAAGCGCCCGCTTCGTCAGTGTCATCGCGAGCGGCGCGCCGGCGGCCAGCCGTCCGGCCATGGACGCGGCCTCGGACGCCAGCGCGTCCGCCGGAACGACCCGCGACACGAGCCCGATCAGGAGCGCCTCCTCGGCGCTCACGGGATCGCCGATGAGCTCCATCTCGGCGGCCCGCGCCGCGCCCACGAGCCGGGGCAGGGTCCAGGTGGCGCCGCTGTCCGGGACCAGCCCGATCCGCCCGAAGGCCAGCACGAACGAGGCGCCCTCGGCGGCAATCCGCAGGTCGCAAGCGAAGGCGAGCGAGGCACCGGCGCCGGCCGCCACGCCGTTGACCGCGGCAATGACCGGCTGAGACAGGGCGCGCAGGGCCCGGACGATCGGGTTGAACCGCAACGTCAGCTCATCCTGGAGCGGCGTCGCCCCAGGCTCCAGGCGCTCCCGCAGGTCCTGGCCGGCACAGAACGCGCGGCCGGCGCCGGTCAGGATCACGGCCCGGATCGCGCGGTCGGCACCCACGGCCAGGAGCGCCGCGAGCAAGTCCTCCTTCATGGGGATCGTCAGTGCGTTGAGCGCGGCCGGCCGGTTGAGCGTGATGGTCGCGACCGCGCCCTCGGCCCCAACCAGGATCGGATCCGTGCTCGTGGTCACCCGGTCCGTCAAGGGTGCCCCGTCACCGGCGGATCCTCACGGTTGGAACGGCCGCAGTTCGCCGCCCACCATCTCATGGACGCGGCGATCGAGCGGCTGGTCCGCGCCGGCGGCCTGCGTCGCCACGAACTCGGCGAACAGGATCGCGAACTCGTCGTCCCCCGCGTACAGGGCGGCCGCCACGAGCAGGTCCCGTTCGGGCAGCCCGACCAGCACGCGCGCCCCGCTGCCGAGCTCGCCCACGAGGTAGGCACGAACATCGGGCAGCAGTACCCGGGCGGCATCGCCACCGTCGCCGGTCGCCGACGAGATCAGCCGGCGATGGCCGGACACCTCGTCTGTCCACGGCGCGGTGGCCGACCAGGCGGCGAGATTGGCCATCGCGGCCGCTCGCAGCGTGTCGGGCGGCACGCCCCACGCGAGGAGGTGATCCGCATTGACCAGGACATCGAAGCCCCCGGCTCGAAGCAGATACCCCACCGGCAGCCCGCACGGCCCGGCGTCCACGACGGGTGTCGCGTGCGTCTTGAGCCCTTCCGAGGCCAGCTGGACCGGATCAAGCTCCGAGAGCCTGGTTCCGGACGTGCTCTCGGGACGGAGGACCGGCATGATGATCGGCGCCGCGGTCTGCCAGTCCTGCTCGGGCGCGGCGGCGACGGAACCTCTGGGCGCCGGAGGGTGGTGGCCACTCACGGGTGCGTCCGGGTCGATGGGCGCAAGCCGGTCCGGCGCTCGATCGCGCCAACCCGACGGGGGTTCGTCTCCGAGATCCGGATCCCAGGCCATGGCTGTTCCCTCCCCGCGTTCGCTCAGCGGCCCTTCCAGGCCGGCGGGCGCTTCTCCTTGAATGCGGCCATTCCCTCGCGCTGGTCATCGGTCGAGAAGAGGAGATAGAAGCTCCGCCGTTCGAACTCGAGGCCCGCTTCAAGCCCAAGCTCCTCCGCCCGGTTCACGGCGGCCTTGGCGGCGATGACCGCGAGCGGCGGCATGGCGGCGACGGCGGACGCAAGCTCCAGGGCTGAGGCCAGCACGGCGTCGTCGGGCACGACCCGAGTCACGAGGCCGTGCGCCTCCGCCTCGCGGGCGCCCATGGTCCGCCCGGTCAGGACCAGCTCCATCGCCTTTGCCTTGCCGATCGCCCGGGTGAGGCGCTGCGTGCCGCCTGCGCCGGGCATGACCCCGAGCTTGATCTCGGGCTGACCGAACTGGGCGCTCTCACCGGCAATGAGCATGTCGCAGGTCATGGCCAGCTCGCAGCCGCCGCCGAGGGCGAGGCCGCGGACCGCGGCGATGAGCGGGGTGCGGATGCGCTTGATCCGCTCCCAGCGGTGGAACTGGTCATCGCGAAGCAGCGAGGCCGGGGACTGGATGGCGAGCTCGCGAATATCGGCGCCAGCGGCGAAGGCCCGCTCCCCCGCCCCGGTGATCACGATCGCCCGGCAGGCCGGGTCGGCGTCGAGGGCTTCGAGGGCGTCGGTGAGTTCCGCGATGAGCGCGAAGTCGAGGGCGTTCAGAATCTTTGGGCGATCCAGGGTGATGAGGGCGACGCCCTCCACGGGCCCGTCCACCCCGGGCGCCGGGGACGCTACTCGGATCGAAGCGGGCCGCTCCCCAGGATCGACGTCGGTCATCGGGCTCCTTCGGCTGCGTCCGCGACAGTATCCGCCACGCGGCGCTGCCCCGTCAGCGACTGGACAGCAGATCCGGAGCATCCTCCACGATGAGGAACGTGGCCAGACCGGGAGCGATCTCGCGAAGAACGCGACCCGCGGCCTTCATGGGCTCCGAGCGGAGGCCCGCGTCAAGGGCGTGGCGATCCCGGAAGTCCATGGCGCAGGCGAGGACATAGTCCGTCGGCGTGCCGAGCGCCTCGGTCACCCGCCAGACACGGGTCGCCAGCAGGCCGGGCGTCCTGGCGACGAGGGGCATGTGCTCCTTCCGATAGCGCCGCTCCAGCGTCTCGAGCGCCGCCACCTCTGCGTCATCCGCGCCCTTGCCGTCGTCGTCGCCCTCAGCGTCCGCGGCCGCACCTTCCGGCCGGCGGTAGAGCACGAGAAGTGTCGTCATGGCATCCCTCCGTGGCGCAGTGGGTGGTCTTCCGTGCCCTGCGCTCCATGATCGCCGACGGCGTGGCCGGCGGCGCGGCGTTTTGCCTCGGCCTCGGTGGATCGATAGAACCCGCCGACGGCCTCGTTGAACAGGCCCGGCCGGCGGGCCATCACCTCGTGGCCGCAGTCCGGGACGATGAACAGGCGCGCGCCGGGGATCTGCCGCGAGATCCCCCAGGCGTGATCCACCGGGACGAACGGGTCCCGGTCCCCGCAGACGACCATGGTCGGAGCACTGATCCGGTGCAGATCGCGCGGGCCCATCAGCGGCTGCACGGCGACGTCCGCCGCGATCGCCGGGAGCAGGCGCTGCCACGCGCCAACGCCCTGACCCTCATCGTGCCGCCGCGACAGCTGGGCGGCCCAGTCCGGATCCTTCGCCAGGATCGTCGCCGGATCCATGAGGCGCCGGGCAACGCTCGCGCGCGGCTCGCGCTGCGTCGTGATCCCCACCACGACCAGGGTACGCAGCCGATCGGGATGGAGCGACGCGAAGCGAAGGGCCGTCATCGCCCCCATCGAGTAGCCGACGAGGTGGAAGGTCCGGATCCCGAGCGCGTCCACGAACGCCTCAAGGTCCTCGACCAGCGCCTCGTATTGGAAACCGTCCGCGGCGTCCCACCGCGTCCGGCCGTGGCCTCGGGCATCGGGCAGGTGGACGAGGAAGGCCCGAGAGAAGTACGGGATCTGGGCCGCGTAGTCCTCCTGCCCCACGGACGTGGCGCCGTGGAGGAGCACGACCGGCGGGCCGGCGCCCTGCACGTCGTACCCGACCTCCAGTCCATTGGCCTGGACGAACGGCACTCCTCAGTCCTCCGGCTTGCCCTTGACCGGCGCGTCCGCGCCGCGCTCGATCCGGAGGTAGCGGCGCCGGAAGTAGAGCAGCGGACCGATGGCCTCGGCGTCCCGTCCCCCGTCGTCGAGGGTGTCCACGCGTCCGATGAACAGGTCGTGATCGCCGGCCGAGAAGGTCTCCACGACGGTGCATTCCAGCGTGGCGATGGCCCCGTCGAGGAGCGGCAGGCCGTCTGATCCCGGATGCCACGCCGCCCCGCAGAAGTCCTTCCGGCCGGGCGTCACGTCGGCATGAGCGAAGCAATCCGAGAGCGCCTGCTGTCCCTCGCCCAGGACGTTTACGGCGTAGCGGCCAAGGGCGCGGACCATGGGCGTGATGAACCGCCGTCGATCCAGGGCCACCATCACGAGCGGTGGCTGCAGCGAGACGGACGACAGGGCGTTCACGGTGATACCCGCGGGGCGCCCGCCTTCGAGCGTGGTCACCACGGTCACGCCCGTGGCGAACCGTCCCATGACCTGCCGAAATCTTCCGCTGTCGAACTCCATCGCCCCCGAGTCTACGGGAGCGATCGGCAGGCCGGGCTCAGGCTCCCGATGGCTCGCGCACGATCGCGAGTGCCGCGACCTCGTCGGACTCGACCACGGGCGGCAGGGCCTGGAGCGTCCCGCCGATGACGAGCCAGATCGGGGTGAACGCGAGCACGGCCACGACCATCGGCTCCATGCGCTCCACGCCGTCGCCGGCGCCCGCGAGACCCGAGAGGACCCACGCGAACACGCCCGCGCCCGCGAGCGCCGGCAGCGCGAGCGCACCCGCCGCCCGCCAGCTCCACTGGCGCGCCTGCACCGAAGCGATGGCAAGGATGATGAGGCCCGCGAGCGCGATCGCCCCGAACATCATGTTCCAGGGCCCCAGACCCCAGATCGGCAGCATGACTGCCGCGACGGCGGCGCCGATCCGGCCGACACGTGCCGTGCTGGGCAACCGGACGAGCTGGCCGAGCAGGCCGGCGCTCAGGAACACCATGGCCAGCAGGATGAACGGCATCGCCGCCGCGCCGTCGCGGTATTCGTTTGCACCGTCCCGGACGATCGGCCCGTTGGCCGCGATCACCCAGCCGACCAACCACAGGCCGGCACCGATCCATGCGGCACGGCCGAGCCGTCGCGCGACGCGAAGGTCCTCGAACCGTTGCCGGGTGACAGGCGCGAGCCCGACGGTGGCCGGACGCCCAACCGGGTCCACGAGCTCCGGATGAAGGTGCGCATCAGCCGCGCCACGAACGACATCGATGGACCCCCGAACGCCGAGCGGTCTAAGCGCCGCGAGGTCCTCGAGCTCGGGCCCGTAGCGGGCCCGCCAGGCCGCCGGATACAGTCGAATGAGCGCGCTCATCCCGCCCCTCCCGCGAGTCGATGCAGGCCGAGCCGGCTGAAACCGGCGAGGCCCTCGAGTTGCACCCGCACCGTGGTCACGCCGAGTCCGGTCAGGCGATACGGCCGGCGCCGGTCCTCAGGGGCAAGCGCCTCGATCATGCCCCGCCGCTCGAGACGGGCCAGGGCGCCGTAGAGCGTGCCGGGTCCCAGCGGCGCGCCGGTCATCGACTCGACGTCCGTCATGATCGCGTAGCCGTGCTTCGGCCCGTCTGACAGGGCGACGAGGATGTACAGCGACGGCTCCGCGAACCGGCCGAACTCGTTCATCTCGGTGCTCACGCCGTCTCCTCCGGTCATCCCGCCATCTCGCCTTGTTGGCTCGTCAGACGATACATCGGTTGTCCACCCGGCATCGTCCGCTCGACGAGCGCGTTCCGCTCCAGGCGGACGAGCGCGCCCATGAAGGTCGCCGGGCCGACCGGACCGTCGAGCGCTCGAACGGCGCCAAACAGCTCGGACGACCCGGCCGGCCCGCGGCCGAGGGCGACGAGGATCCAGAGTGCCGGCTCGGCGAAGCGGCCCATGCGCACCCGGGGGCTCAACGACATCGTGCGGCCTGCTCGCACCGTTCAGTCGGCGACGATGATGCCGCAGGCGATCCTCGACCCGCTGTTGCCTGTCGGGTTGGTGACTTGATCGTCCCAGCCGGCGTGGATGACGAGCGCGCTGCCGTTGGCATCGAAGACGGACCGCGGGCCGGCGGACAGGGTCGCGCGGTCGCTCGTTGCGTCCAGGTGGCCCACCTTGGCGCCGTTGACCGTGAGGTTCGGCAGGTCGCCAGCATGGGCGCCGGACGGCGGATCGACCAGTCCGTGGGTCTGGCCGGCGAGCGCATGGTGGCCCGTCGCACCGTCGAACGGCAGAAGGTCCGAGTCGCAATTGGCCTTTGCGTGAATGTGGATGCCGTGGAGGCCCTCGGACAGGCCCCGAACGTGGACGTTGACGTGGAGGATGCCGTTGGCGTCCTCGGTGAAGCGGGCCCAGCCGACGACCATGTCATCCAGGTTTCTCAGCTCGGCGGTGGCGTGGAGAGCGCCGCCATTCCCCTCGGCGGCGGCGGCGGCGGGCGCCGCCAGGGCAAGGACCGCCCCGATGGCCACGACAGCGATGCGGGTTCGTGCGGACATGTCGGTCGCCTCCTCTTCGTCGGTGGGCTTGCCGCCCGCCGTTATTACAGCGCACGGTATATCGTAGTGCGATATATAGCCGGTCGGGACGGCACTGTCAAGGGGTGCCGGTCGGCTACAATCCGCGGCGATGTCCACCCGGCTCTGGGATCGCGCCGCGCTCGTGCCCGTGTCCATGGGCGGACGTGTCCCCGAGCTCGTGGCGCTGCCGGCGGGACTACCGACCGTGGCCGACTTGTTCGAGTTCATGCGGGATGCCGAACTACGCTTCCAGACCCTCAAGATGCGGATCGAGGAACGGTCGTTTACCGCGCGCGGGGAACATCTCGTCGCAATGGACGTGGCAATGCAGCACCCCGGGCATGCCCGGGTCACGACCACGGAGCCGGGCCGCGGCACGGCCGGCAACTTCGAGCTCTGGATCGGCGACGGGGAGACCGTCCGGACCTACTCGGGCGCGCATCGGCTGGGAACCTCCCGGCCGGTCCGGAATCGGCCACGCGGGCTGGACCGTGACTTCCCCGGCGCGGCGCGCATCTACGAGCCGGTCACGCCACTTCCGCTCGAGACACTCCCCGAGCTGTTCCGGGCGCGAAGCCCAGAATGAAGCGGATCGGCCGGATTTCCACATCCAGGTGAGCGTGGACCGGGCCGAAGGCGTGATCACCCGGCTCGTCGAGTCGATCGGTGGCGACGTCACCAGCGCAGCTGAGGTCACGGCCCTGGAGCCGGACGGCTCGCTCGCCCCCGGGACCTTCGACTTCGCCTTTCCCGACGGGACGACGATGCTCTTCTGAGCCGGCGCGGCTCGGCAGCAAATTCCCTTCCAATCGGCCAGTTGACGCGCGTATAGTCTCGCCACGTCCAACGAACTCCGGATCGCGTCGCCCATGACGAAGTCCGGGTACTGCCAGTGGAGGATGGGTCGAGTCCGGCGGAGGGTCGGCCGACCGTTGCGAGGAGGTCCGCATGCAAGGTCGATCGCGCGAAGATGCGATTCAGCAGGACATCAAGGACCTGCATCAACTCGGCTACGCGCAGGAGCTGTTCCGCACGATGGGCGGATTCAGCAACTTCGCGATCAGCTTCTCGATCATCTCGATCCTGACCGGCGCGGTCATCCTGTACGACTACGGCCTCGCCTGGGCCGGAACCGCGGCCGTCCTCATCGGCTGGCCGTTGGTCACGGTTTTCGTCCTCATGATCGCAGCGTCCATGGCGGAGATCGCCTCGGCCTATCCGACCGCGGGCGGCCTCTACTACTGGGCGTCCAAGATGAAGAACAAGGACTGGGGCTGGTGGACCGCCTGGCTCAACCTGATCGGGCAGTTCGCGATCGTGGCCGGCATCAACTTCGCGGCCGCGTTCTTCCTCAACCAGACGATCATCTCGCCGCTCACGGGCGGCGCCCTGGAGAACACGACCGAGGTCTTCAAGTTCGGGGAGACTCTCGTGATCTCCGGCCAACTCCTCACGATGGCCATCCTGATGGCCGTCCAGCTGGTGCTGAACATCGTCGGCATCAACGTCGTGGCGTTCCTCAACCAGGTCAGCGTCTGGTGGCACATCGCGTTCGTGATCCTGATCTCCGGCGCGCTGTTCTTCCTCGGCACGCAGAACACGGCGACGGACGCCGGGCTGACGCTCTTCGCCATCCAGCCGCAGGACACCCTCGGATCGTGGGAGATCCGGATCCCGCCGTCGGCGGGCGTGGGCGATGACACGAGCACACCGCTGTACCTGCTCTCGATGGGGGCGGCCAGCACGTATGCCCCGGTGTTCGTAGCGTTCTTCTTCTCGCTGCTCCTGGCGAATTGGACCTACACCGGCTACGACGCCTCGGCCCACGTGGCCGAGGAGACCGTCGGTGCCCGCGTCGCGAGCGCGTGGGGGCTGTTCCTGTCGGTCGCGGTCTCCGCGGTCGTCGGGTTCATCTTCCTGCTCGCGCTGACGGTCCGCCTGCCGGACCTGACCCCATTGTTCGGACAACTCGATGACGCCGAGCAGTACAGCCAGTACTACTTCGGCAACAACGCCGCGGTGGTCTACATCCTCAAGGAGAACCTGGGCGCGGGCCTGGGCGGGCTGTTCGGGGGTGCCATCGCGATTGCGATGAGCTTCTGCGGACTGTCCTCGGTCGCCTCGGCCGGCCGCATGCTGTACGCCTTCGCGCGTGACGACGGCCTGCCCGGATCGAGCTGGCTCAAGAAGGTCTCGCATCGCTACCGGACGCCGGCGAACGCACTGATCGCCATGGTGGTGGGTGCGTTCATCCTGTCCGTCATCGCATTCGTCCAGGGCGGCGGCACGGCGATCGTCATCGTCACCGCGATCAGCACGATCTTCCTGTACGCCGCGTACGGGATCACGATCTACCTGGGCCTGACCACGACCGGCTGGCTGCAGCATCGGGTCTGGAGCCTGGGGCGCTGGTCCCGGCCGATCGCGAAGGTCGCGGTCTTCTGGGTCCTCGTCCTGATGGTCCTGTTCAGCTTCCCGACGTCGGGCAACATCTCGATCACGTTCATGTTGATCGTCGCGGCGGCGCTCCTCGTCTACTACCTGGCCTGGGCAAAGGCTCGCTTCAAGGGCCCCCAGAGCCATGGCGGCGATGCCCAGCTGTCCGAGATCGAGAAGGAGTTCGAGCAGGCTGCGGAGGGCGTCCAGCGCGCCTGAGTCCTTTCCCAACCACGTCACTCGCATGAGGGCCGGCCGGCACCGCCGGCCGGCCCTCCCGATCCCACCAGGGCGTCCCTGAAAGAGGTTCGATGAGCAGCACGGATCAGCACGGCAAGCACCCGAAGCTCGAGGAACTCGAGGCCATGGTCCGGGACGGCCGGATCGACACGATCGTCGTCGCCCTGACGGATATGCAGGGCCGGCTGGTGGGCAAGCGCGTCCAGGGGCAGGCGTTCCTCGACGGCGTCATCGATCACGGGGCGCACTTCTGTACGTACCTCCTGGGCACGGATATGGAGATGAACACACCCGCCGGGTTCGAGCTCATGAACTGGGAGACGGGCTACGGCGACTGGATCGCCTCGCCGGTCTGGGATTCGCTCCGGGTGCTCCCGTGGCTCGAGAAGACGGCGCTCGTCCTGTCCGACACGGTGGACGAGGAGACGCACGAGGAGATCCCGATCTCCCCGCGGACGATCCTCAAGCGCCAGGTCGAGCGCGCCCGCTCCGCCGGGATCACGGTCAAGGCCGGGTCGGAGTTCGAGTACTACGTCCTGCGCGATTCGTGGCAGACGATCGCTGACAACGGCTACGCGATCCCGAAGCGCTTCGGCACCTACAACGAGGACTACCACCTCCTCCAGGCGACCAAGGCCGAGCCACTCCACCGGCTGCTGCGGAACCAGATGACGGCCGCCGGCGTGCCGATCGAGTTCTCCAAGGGCGAGGCCGCGCCCGGCCAGCACGAGGTCAACATCCGGTATGACCACGTCATGGAATCGGCCGATCGGAGCGTGATCTTCAAGCACGGCGCGAAAGAGATCGCCTACCTCAACGGCTGGGGCATCACCTTCATGGCCAAGCCGGACGCCACCTGGACGGGCTCGTCCGGGCACCTCCACATGAGCATCTGGGACGTCGATGGCAAGAAGCCGTTGACGCACCAGGAGGCTGATGGGCTGCCGTACGGGATCAGCCGGCAATTCAGCCAGTTCGTGGCCGGGATGATGAAGCTGTCGCGCGAGCTGGCGCCGTTCATTGCGCCGTTCATCAACTCGTACAAGCGGTACGCATCGCTGTCCTGGGCACCGGTCAACGTCGTCTGGGGCCGCGACAATCGGACCACCGGGTTCCGAATGGTCGGCCACGGGCCGTCCCTCCACGTGGAAGATCGCTTCCCGGGCGGCGACATGAATGCCTACCTGACCTACGCCGCGATGATCGGCGCGGGGCTGTACGGGATGGAGCACGGCCTGGAGCTGGTGCCCGAGTTCAAGGGCAACGGCTACATCGCCAAGGGCGTCGAGCGGATGCCGCGCGCTCTGTACGAGGCGATCTGGGCGCTGGAGCGGTCCTCCGCTGCCGTCGAGATCTTCGGCCAGGACGTCGTGGACCACTACCTCAACGCGGCGCGCGTGGAGCAGGAGCTGTACGACTCAGTCGTCCACGACTGGGAGCGCGAGCGCTACCTCGAACGCGGCTGAGCGCCGGGGCGGCTCCATGCCGCCCCGTCATGACCAGATTCCGACGGCCCGTATGACCAGATTCTGACGTCCGAGCGCCGAGTCGATTCTTCATGACCCTCGGCGTAATAGCGATCGGCGATCCCGGCGAAGAGACTCCCCCGGCCGTCGCCGCTCGGACCGTCGCCGGGCTCGGGCCGGGCCGTCCCGTGCCGGCGAGTCCGTAGGACCGTCCGGAACGCCCGGGCGTGAGTCGTATTACGCCGACGGTCATGGGATCAAACAATCCGGTGGCGCAGCCGGAATCTGGTCATGCGCCTGGGCACGCGGTGGGCATGCGCCTGGGGCATTCGGTCGGCCCCGACAGGGACGGTCGCGCCCGCTAGCATTGGGACACTCCCCACGACCCGACACCCCGGGCCGCTACCGCCCCGGCTCCACAGGAGACATCACATGCGACTCAAGGACAAGGTTTCCATCATCACCGGGGGCGGCGGCGGGATGGGCCGCGTCGCGGCGCTCATGTTCGCCGCGGAGGGCGCGAAGATCGTCGTTGCCGAGTTCAGCGACGCCGCCGGCCAGGAGACGGTTCGCCTGGTCCGCGAGGCGGGCGGCGACGCGACCTTCGTGAAGACGAACGTGGCAGACGAAGCATCGGCCAAGGCCATGGTGGACCATGCCATCGCCACCTACGGCCGGGTGGATGTCCTCTACAACAACGCCGGGATCATGCCTGAGGCGGACCACTCGGTGATCGACACCTCGGTCGAGGACTGGGATCGGGTCATGGCGGTCAACGTCCGAGGCGTCTTCCTCGGCTGCAAGTACGCCATCCCGCCGATGGTGGCGCAGGGCTCCGGCTCGATCATCAACATCGCGAGCTTCGTCGCGCTCATCGGCTGCTCGAACCCGCAGGACGCCTATACCGCGTCCAAGGGCGCGGTCCTGGCGCTGACGAAGTCACTCGCGGTGCAGTTCGCGCCCAAGGGCGTCCGGACCAACGCCATCTGCCCCGGCCCGGTCGAGACGCCACTCCTCATGGACTGGCTGGTCAAGGACGAGGAAGCCAAGCGGATCCGCCTTGCCCGCAACCCCACCGGCCGGTTCGGCAAGCCCGAGGAGATCGTGGCGATGGGCATCTACCTCGCCAGCGACGAGTCGCGCTGGACCAACGGGGCGGCGATGGTCGTGGACGGCGGCATCACGGTCAACTACTTCTAGTCGCTCCAGGCTGGCGGACCCGGGACGGCGTGCTGGCTTGGGGGCGTAACGAAGGCGTCATCGCCGAGTCACGACACGCGGCCGAGACTCCGGGCTCCACTTCCCCTACTGGAGACCGAGTCAATGGATCGAATCCGACGAATCAACCCGCGCCTCGCGCTGCTCTCCGCCGCCGTCCTCACGCTCGCCGCCTGCGGCGGCGCGGCCCAGGCGACCCCAGACCCGACGCCGGCGCCGACTGAGCCGGCCGCCACCGAACCGGCCATGCAGATCATGGCCAAGGGCGACTTCCAGGATATTGACGGCTCGGCCACCGGTATCGCCGAACTGGTCGTGCTCCCTGATGGCACCTACGAGGTGATCCTCGACAACTTCGCGATCGACTCGATCGAGCACACCAACGTGGTCCTGGTCGCCAACGCCGATGTCATGAAGACCGCCGACGTCGACCCGACGATGTTCCTGGACCTGGGGGCCCTCAAGAGCAAGGACGGCATGCAGGTCTATGCGATCCCGGCCGACATGGCCGCGACCGTGATGGACGGCTATCACGCGGTCGTGATCTGGGACACGGCCATGGCCCACGCGCTCGCGGCAGCGCCGCTGAAGTAGTCACGAATCGCGGGCGGGGTATCATCGGAGGCACTTCTCCGACCCGCCCGCGACCGCCCCGTCGGGGCCGCACCCGAGGTTCCACCGATGGCCATCGACCAGTCCGCGACCGCCGGCATCTCCGCCCTCAGGATGGTCATCGGCGGCCAATCCGTGGACGCCGCCGAGGGACAGACCTTCGATGTCGTCAATCCGGCCACCGGCGCCACGATCGCCACCGCGCCGCTGGGCGGCAAGGCGGACGTGGATCGAGCCGTGGAGGCTGCGCAGAAGGCCTTCGACGACCCGAAGGGCTGGAGCACCTGGGCCGCCGGCAAGCGCGGCCGGACGCTCGCCAAGCTCGCGGCGCTAATCAAGGATCACAGCGAGGAGCTCGCCTGGCTGGAGACGCGGAACACGGGCAAGCCAATCTCGTCGTCCCGTGGCGAGGTCATCGGTGCGAGCCTCGTCTTCGACTACTACGCCGGTGCCGCGAACAAGGTCTTCGGCCAGACCATCCCGGTTTCCAAGCCGGGGCTGGACCTGACCCTGCGCGAGCCGATCGGCGTCGTGGGGCTGATCGTGCCCTGGAACTTTCCGCTCCTCATGGCCAGCTGGAAGCTCGGTCCGGCCCTCGCGGCCGGCAACACCTGCATCCTGAAGCCGGCCAGCCTCTCCCCGATGACCGCGCTCCGGATCGGCGATCTGGCACTCGAAGCGGGCTTCCCGGCCGGTGTCGTCAACGTCGTCACGGGTCCCGGTGGCAGCGCCGGCGCGGCCATCGCCGCGCACCCAGGCGTGGGCAAGGTCGCCTTCACCGGCGAGACCACCACGGGCCAGGAGATCATGCGGCTGGCCTCGGGCAACGTGAAGAAGATCAGCCTCGAGCTCGGCGGCAAGAGCCCCAACATCGTCTATGCGGACGCGGACATCGAGCGGTTCGCGGCCGAGTCTCCCTACTCCGTCTTCGACAACTGCGGCCAGGATTGCTGCGCCCGAAGCCGGATCCTCGTGGAGCGCTCCGTCCACGATCAGGTGGTCGAACTGTTCGCCGCGGCGACCGGCAAGGTCAAGGTCGGGAACCCGGAGGACGAGGCGACCGAGGTCGGGACGCTCGTCAGCTTCAAGCAGCGCGACCGCGTGCGCGATTACATCGAGATCGGCCTCGGGGAAGGCGCCAACCTCGTCATCGGCGGCGCGGCCCCGGACGACGAGGCGCTCGCCGGCGGGGCCTACTTGATGCCGGCGGTCTTCCAGGGGGTCGGCAACGACATGCGAATCGCCCGTGAGGAGATCTTCGGCCCGGTCGTGTCCATCA
>JACVXW010000160.1 GCA_015661135.1 Chloroflexota bacterium | reverse complement strand
GCCACAGCACGTGTCGCAGTAGATGTCGTACTCGCCCGGGGTCATCGGCGCTACGAAGATGACGGCCATGCGGGACTCGGCAACGCCGTCGGCGCCCGGTAGCTCGGCGAGGATCCCGAGGTCCTGGTTGATCATCGTATGGACACCGCCCTTCAGGTGCCCGGAACTGTCCTGCGTCCAGAAGTCGAGGGTGACGGTCTGACCCGCCGTAACCCGGATCTCCCTCGGGGTGAACCCGGCCATCGAGGCCTGGACGGCGATGCGGTCGCCCGACGCCACGCCCCTCTGCCCGAGGAAGTCACCGAAGGCGAGGTAGCCGCCGATCCCCAGGACCGCGACGACGATCGCACCGAAGGTGATCGAACGAAGGCGGCCGCGGCGCCGTTCGGCGGCGTGGTCGAGGTGATGACGTGGCTCGTGCCGGAGGGTTTCGCGCTCGATCGCGCGCCGTTCCCGTCGGGGCGTGGTCTCGGGGGCCATCATCGGGCGCCGCCAAGGGTCGGCGCAGGCGAGGCCAGGTCGGGATGGTGCTGGAGGTGAAGCTCGGGGCTGACGCCGGGCCCGTTCATCATGCCGGCGCCGTCCATGATGCCGGCCCCGTTCATCATGCCGGCGCCGTTCATCATCCCGGCGCCGTTCATCTGGGTCATGTGAGCCGCGACGTCCGCGCCTGACCAGGTCCCCGTGGCGCTACCGGCCACGATCGCGCCCGCCGCCCCCAGCAGGATCCCTCCGGCGAGCGTGGCGACCGCAATCATCGAGGCGAGCTTCGTCGTGATCATGTCGAACTCCTATGTGCTGTTGCGGAGCGTCCCGAGGGCTCGCTCGTACTCTTCCTGTGAGATCTCGCCCCGGGCGAACCGCGCCCGGAGGATCGCCGTGGCGTCCTCGCTCGGCATTCGATCCGTGCTTCCTCGAACGACGAACCAGACCATGAACAGCAGCGCGGCGATCCAGATCAGCATCCAGAGCCAGCCGCCGGCACCCATCACTGGTGCACCCTCCTGACTTCACCCGCGGTCTCGCGGGCCCGGGAACCACGATGGGCCCGGTGGAAGCGAGAGTCCATGGAGGAGCGGTCAGCGCGGTCTCAAGGTTTCGTCAAGACCAGCCGGAACGCGGTAGGGCCAGCCAGAAGGTGGATCCCAAGCCCGGGCCGGCGGACTCCGCCCAGGCGCGGCCGCCCATCGCATCGGCGAGTGCGCGCGCGATCGGCAACCCGATGCCCGAACCGCCGAGCGCTCTCGATCGCGAGGCATCGATCCGGTAGAACCGCTCAAATACGCGCGTCCGCTGCTCGACCGTCAACCCGGGACCCTCGTCACGGACGCCGATCCAGGCCTCGTCGCCATCCCGTGCCACCACCTCCACCGTCGAACCCTCGGGGGCGTAACGGAGCGCATTCGACAGGTAGTTGCCGATCACCTGGGCGACGCGATCGCGGTCGCCGACCGCCATGAAGTGCGGCGCCACGGCGATCCGAATCTCGATGCGCCGGTCCGCCGCCACCGCGCGGAGGTGCTCGGCGGTCTCGGCGGCCACGACGGCCAGGTCCACGACCGCGAGGGTCAGGGGAAGCTGCCGGGCCTCGGCCCGCCAGAGCTGGGACAGGTCATCTACGAGGCGTGTCAGCCGGGCCGTTTCGCGACGGAGCAGCGCCCACGTCTCATCCCTTGGCGCGACCACGCCGTCCTCGATGCCCTCGAGGTACCCGTCGAGCGTTGCCAGCGGGGTTCGGAGTTCGTGGGCGACGTCACCCACCAGCTCCAGACGACGTCGCTCCGTGTCTTCGAGGGACGCCGCCATCGCGTTGAAGGTGTCCGCGAGCTCCCGCACTTCGCCGGTTCCGGCGGCCGGGACGCGCTCGGCATAGTGGCCGGTCGAGATCCGGAGCGCGGCTGCGGCCATTCGGGTGATCGGGTCGGCCACGCGGCCGGACAGGGCGACGGCGATCGCAACGGCGGTGGCGAGGGCGATGAGGAATCCGGCGACGAGGGCCGTTCGGACCGCGTCCTGGAACGCAGCGAGCGTGATCTCATCCATGATCGCACCGCCGGGTTCACCCGGCCCATGGCCCATCGCCTCGGCGAAGTACCCGGGTCCAACGAGCGACACCGCGAGGAGGACGGTCCCGAGGGCGGCGACCGCCACGATGAGGTGGGAGACGAGCAGCCGGGTCCGCAGCCGACTCGACGGCCCTTGGAGACGGGGCGGATCGCTTCGGTGGGGTGCGGTCATCACGTGGTCGCCAGGCGGTAGCCCACGCCGCGAATCGTCTCGATGAAGCGCGGCCTCTCCGGGTCATCTCCCAGCTTCCGACGAAGGTTGGCGACGTGGACGTCGATCAGGTGGTCGTCGTCGTACCCGTCGCCCCAGATCGACGCAAGGAGCGCCAGCCGGCCCACGACAACGCCGGGGCTGGCGGCGAGTGCCGCCAGGATGTCGAACTCCGTCCGCGTCAAGGCGATGGAGTTGCGATCCACCCGGACCTCGCGACGCGCGCCGTCGAACTCGAGCCCAGCGGGCATGGCCTGCGACAGGGAGTTCCTTCGTGGCCGGCGGAGCACTGCCTTGATGCGAGCCACGAGTTCGCGCGGACTGAACGGCTTGGTGAGGTAGTCGTCTGCCCCCAGCGCGAGGCCGACCAGCTTGTCCAGCTCCTCGGCGCGGGACGTGAGCATGAGCACGTACGCATCGCTGAACGTGCGCAGCTCGCGACACACCTCGATGCCGTCGATTCCGGGCAGCATCAGGTCAAGGATCACGACGTCCGGGCGCTCACGCCGGGCCACCTCCAGCGCCGTGGATCCATCCGCAGCGGCCAGAACCGCCCAGGCCTCGCGCTCCAGGTAGCCTCGGATGAGTTCAACCAGCGGCGCCTCGTCGTCCACGATCAGGACAACCGGGCGCGTACCGGGATCATGGCGCGGCCGCACCGAGCCCACGGCGGCGCGGCCGGGCTCGTCGGGTCTTTCGGTCCCGGATCCAGGTCTCGTCATCACCCCATCATCGTGGCCGCGTTCTCCCTGCGCCGGGGAGGGCCGCCTTGCCCGTCATCGCCGGGCCATCCAGCACGCGGCAAGATGGCTGCCATGGCATCGGCATCGCGTCAGCGCGAGTTCCCAGCCATCCTGGCGTACTCTTGCCTCGTGACGGACTCGCGCGTGGCGGCCCTTTTTGACGTGGACCACACTCTTCTCGACGTGGACACGGGCCTGTACTGGGCGCGCCACCAGCACCGCGCCGGGATGATCTCGACGGCCAACCTCCTCCGGGCGTCGCTCTGGATGATCCGCTACCGGCTGGCGCGTCTGGACCAGGAGACCCTCATCGGGCGGATCGCCCGGATGTACGCCGGGACGCCGGTCGCCCAGGCGGAGGCGGAGGTCCGCGGCTGGTTCGAGACGGAGATGACGCGGTTCATCCGGCCGGCCGGCCTCGATCGAGTCCGCGAGCACATCGCCGCCGGGCACATCGTGGCCCTCGTTTCGTCCGGAACGCGCTATACGCTGGAGCCATTGGCGCGGCTGCTCGGGATCTCGCACGTTCTGTGCACGGCCTTCGAGGAGCGCGACGGGCTGCTGACCGGCAAGCACGTCAGCCCGGCCTGCGCCGGCCTCGGCAAGGTCGTCCACGCGGAGCGATTCGCCGCGGAGCAGGGGGTCGATCTCGCCGCGAGCTATTTCTACACGGACAGCTACACGGATCTCTCGCTGCTCTCGCTCGTGCACTACCACTTC
>JACVXW010000159.1 GCA_015661135.1 Chloroflexota bacterium | reverse complement strand
GCGCCCGCGCTCTCCCCGGCCGGCCGATCCCGGATGCCCTCATCGTGGCCGCTGCGCATGACGCCGGGGCGGCAACCCTCGCCACCTTCGACGGTGAGCAGCGGCGCTACGGCTTCGCGATCAGCGAACCCTGACTGACGCGGGTTCGCGACGCGCGACGCGAGACGCCCGACCCCGAGTCAGTCCCCCGGTGAGAGGATCGCCCGTAGGAGCTTGCCCGGGCCGGGCCGCTGGCCGTAGAGGATGACGCCGGCGCCGTAGACCCGGATCGCGAGCGCAGCGACGAGGCCGATCGCGGCGATCAGCAGCGCATAGGCCAGCGCCAGCTCCCACGGTTCCACCCGCCCAACCGTGAGCCTGGTGAACATCACGAACGGGCTCCAGAACGGCACGAAGGAGGAGATCTGGATGAACCAGGACAGCCCGCCGGACAGGGCGAGGACAGCCTGGAGGTAACCGGCGATCCCGAGCAGGCTCATCGGCAGGGCGATGACCTGGAGGTCCTCCACCCGGCTCACGAGTGACCCCGCAGCCGCGTACACGAGCGCATACAGCGTGAACCCGAGGACGAAGAACAGCCCGTAGGCAAGAAACAGCGACGGGGCGATCCCGGCCATCGGCGCCGAGACCCCGCCCGCCAGGCCGAGCGCGGAGGCCACGGGGCCCTGGAAGACGAGCGCCAGCAACGCCGGGAACAGGATCGCGAGGTACTGGACGAGCCCCGCCACGCCGATCCCGAGCACCTTGCCCAGCACCAGCTGCCGGGGTGAGGCGGCGCTGATCAGGAGTTCCATGACCCGAGTCTCCTTCTCAGCGGCGACCCCCGCGGCGACCCACATCCCGTAGATCACGATCGTCAGGAAGAGGACGACGACGAGGACGGTCCCGAACAGCTGCCGGCTGGCAATCTCCGACGCTCCGAGCGGTACGCCGCCGGCGTTTGGGCCCGCGGCGGCGACCACCGCGAGCGTCGGCAGCTGGAAGGCGGTGCCGTTGACCGCCTGGTTCTGGGCGGTCCACTCGAGGATCGCCACGGCGAAAGTGCCGACGGCCACGAACTGCGTTCGATCTGAACCAATCCCCTGCCCGGTCATGAACGTGAAGTCCAGGCGTCCGGAGGCATCACGGGTCGCGACGATCGCCCCGTCGTAACGCCCTGCCTCCACGTCCGCGGCCACGGAACCCGGGTCCGCGGAGATGACGAAGTCATACGACTGACCGCCGGATCCGCCGGTCGCGGTCAACACGCCACGCATCACGTCGGCGGAACGTGCGGCCAGGGCGGGGTCGTCGGCGACGACCGCGATGGTCGTGGTGGTGCCCCGGTCCACGAGCCGGATGATCACCGGCAGGAAGGCGATGAACACCGCGAGGGTGGCGAGGAGGATCGTCGAGGCGAAGTACGGCCGGCTCCGAACGCGTTCGAGGAACTCGCGCCGGGCAATGATCCGGGCGTTCGGCAGGAGCGGATCCGGACGCCTGCTCATGCGGGCGCCGGGGCGGTCGCTCATGCGGCTGGCTCCTCGATCCCACCGTCCGGTGATGGCGCCAGGGTCTCGTCATCGTCGACCGGGTGCCCCACGAGCTGGATGAAGACCTGTTCGAGGGTTGGATCGGCGACCTCGAAGTGGCGGATTCGCGCACCGCGCGAAACGGCCGCGGCGAGGATCGCGTCCGGCTCGACGCCCGGATCCAGCTCCAGCTCCACGCGCTCGATACCCGGCCGGATTACCCGCACGCCGGGTACTTCTGCGAGCCACTCCAGCCGATGATCGCCCTCGATGGACAGGATCACGCTCCGCTGCCCGGTGGAGCGCTTGACCTCGCGGAGTGAACCGGAGATCACGAGTCGGCCGTGGTCCACGATCGCCACGGACTCGCACATCGCTTCCACCGTCTCCATCTGGTGGGTGGAAAGGACGATCGTCTTGCCCCGATCCCGGAGCTCCATGATTGCCTGGCGCAGCAGTACGACGTTGACGGGATCCAGGCCCGTGAAGGGCTCGTCCATCAGCAGGACCTCCGGATCGTGGAGGACGGCCGCCAGGAACTGGACCTTCTGCTGATTCCCCTTGGAGAGTTCGCCTGCCCGGCGATCGGCGAAATCGGGAACCCGCAGCCGGGTCAGCCAGTCGAGCGCTTCGCGGCGCGCTGCGTCGAACGAGAGTCCCTGGAGCCGGGCAAAGAAGACGAGCTGCTCCAGAACGGTCATCTTCGGGTAAAGGCCGCGCTCCTCGGGCAGGTAGCCCCAGGCGGACCGGCGAAGGCGCCGATGATCCACGCCGCCCCACGTGATCGTCCCCGCGTCTGCCCGGAGGACGCCAAGGGCGATCCGCATCGTCGTGGTCTTGCCCGCGCCGTTCGCGCCCAGGAACCCGAACACGTGGCCCGCCGGGATCTCCAGGGACAGGCCGTCGAGCGCCTGGATGCGGCCGAAGCGCTTGGACAGGCCGTCGATCACGAGGGACATCGCGGCCGAGGATAGCCCCGGATGGCGGAGCCGTCGCGGCGCCCGATCGTCCGGGGTCGTGCCGAGGCCGGGGTCGGAGCGAGTCCGGGCCGCGACGACCAGCCCGGGTCAGGCCACCCAGGTGGTGCCGCGGGATCGGATGATCTCGGCCACGAGCGCCGGCGCCAGCGCCACGGCGCCGACGAGCAGCCACTCCTCCAGGTCGAGCGGCGTGGCGCGGAAGGCGTCACTCACCCCGGGAATGAACGGGATCGCCGCCTGGATCCCGATGATCGCCAGCCCCCCGAAGAGGAGAACGCGGTTGGCCGCGAGTCGCCAGATCGGGAAACGGAGGCTTCGATTCGCGTACGCACGGACCACCTGGCCGCTCACGAGGGCGGTGTAGGCGAGCCAGCGAGTGTGCTCCATGTCCCCCGGATGGGTCAGCATCAGCCACAGGGCCGCCACGGCGGAAAACCCACCGGCGAGGCCGATCCGGACGAGCAGCCCGACCCCCAGTAGCGGCACGCCCAGTTTGCGGGGCGGCCGGGACATGAGGTCCGGCTCGCCGCGCTCGCGCTCGAACGCCACCGAGGTCGAGGAATCGATGAACAGCTCCATCCACAGGATCTGGATCGGCAGGAGCGGCTGGCCGAAGCCGGCGAGCGTCGCGATGAGGATGAACCCCAGGAACGCCAGGTGGGTCGAGACGAGGAAGACGAGCCCCTTCTGGATGTTGTCGACGAGGCGCCGGCCCTCCCGCAGCCCGTACAGGAGTGTCGCGAACGAGTCGTCGCCGAGGACGAGGTCGGCGGCCTCGCGGGCGACCGCCGTGCCGCTCCCCATCGCCACCGCCACGTCCGCGTGGTGGAGCGCCGGGGCATCGTTCACGCCGTCACCGGTCACCGCCACGAGGCGCCGGTTCGCCCGTGCCACGCGGACGATCCGCTCCTTCTGCTCGGGCGTGGATCGGGCCACGACATGGAGATCAGGGAGTTCCCGGGCGAGCCGCTCGTCGGTCCACGATGCGATCTCTGGTCCGGTGACGATGCGCTCACCGCCGAGGCTGGCGGCGCGGGCGATCGCGGCCGCTGTGGCGGGGTGATCGCCGGTGACGATGATCGTCTGGATGCCGGCCTCGCCGGCCTCGCGGAGCGCAGCGGGGATTCCCGGCCGCAAGGGGAACCGGCCGTCGCCGCGGACCCGAGCTCGCGCAACCACGCTGCCCGCTCGGCGTCCGTCGCCGTCGTGTCAAGGCCGAGCACCGCCTCGGGAGCGCCCGCGGCGAGGCGCTCGATCCGGCCGTTGCGACGGGCGACCGACGTGGAAATTGGCCGATCCGACGTGGGCGGTTCGGCGTCGACGAGTTCGGTCGCGTCGAGCGCGTGCGTGAGACCGAGCTCCTCGAGCCCGCGCTCCAGCGCCAGCGTGAACGCGCCGGGCGGCGTGCCGTCCGAGCGTGCCCACGCGTCGGCCTCTGCCCGGAGAGCGGCGAGGAGGATCTCGCCGCGCCGTTCGGGCGCGTCCACGGCCCCGGACGCGTCGCGGACGGAGGCCACCGAGAGCCGGTTCAGGGTCAGCGTCCCGGTCTTGTCGGCCACGATGAGATCGATGGCGCCGAGGACCTCCTCGGCGTTGAGCCGCCGGACGAGGACGCCTCGTTTGAGGAGCCGCCAGGCGCCCAGACCCAGTACCACGGCAAGGAGGACCGGCGGCTCCTCCGGGATCGCCGCGATGGCCGCCGAGATTCCGGCGAGCAGGTTCTCACCCAGCGACTGGCCGCGGGCGAACCCGAGGCCGGTGACGATGACGATGAGCCCGATCGCAACCACGAGCAGGACCCGGACCAGGCGGTCCAGCTCCAGCTGGAGGGGCGAGCGACGGGCGACGCGGCCAACGAGCCCGCCGGCGATCCTGCCGACTTCGGTGGCCGCCCCGATCGCGATGACGATCCCCTCGCCGCGCCCGCCCACCACGCTCGTGCTGGCATAGGCGATCGAGTGCCGGTCCGCGAGCGGCGCGTCGGGTGGGTCCGGTTCCGTTCGGGCCGGTTCGGGCACCGACTCGCCGGTCAGGACGCTGCGATCAAGCAGGAGCCGATCCGCCCGCAAGACCCGCAGATCCGCCGGCACGATGTCACCACCCCGGAGCAGTACCACGTCGCCGGGAACGAGTGACGCCGCCGGAACATCCAGCGGCTCGCCGCCCCGACGGACGCGGGCAATCGGCGCGGACGCGTCGCGGAGCGCGTCGAGGGCGCGCTCCCCGCGGTACTCGGTGACCACGTCGGCAACGACGATCGGCAGGAGGCCCAGGAGG
The DNA here is from genome assembly GCA_015661135.1 of Chloroflexota bacterium. Classification (GTDB taxonomy): domain Bacteria; phylum Chloroflexota; class Limnocylindria; order Limnocylindrales; family CSP1-4; genus UBA5189. The sequence goes on along the minus strand of JACVXW010000159.1, from coordinate 4,995 downwards.
ATCAGGACCCCGTCGCGAACCTCGCCGAGGCCGATCGCCACCGCGCCGGCGGCCGCGAGCAGGAGCACGAATGGCTCGCGCGCCGCCTCGGCGACCATGCGGACCACGGATTCGTGCTTCCTGGGCGTCAGCTCGTTCGGGCCTCCGGCGGCTGCCCTCCGACCTGCCTCCTCGTCGTCCAGGCCGGTAGAAGGGTCCACGCCCAGGGCCACGGCCACCTCGCCGATGACCAGGGCGTGGGCGCTAGCGGGCACATGCGCGGGTGGGGTGCTGCTCACCTCGTCATGATCGCGGCTTTTGCGGTCTCCGGCGCTCCGGGCCGTGCCGGTGCACAATCGACCCGTGAACGTTGCGACCGCGCCCGAGCCGGCCAAGCCCGTCCGGATCCACGCCGATCGGTCGGCCGGAACGCTCGCGATCGACTGGGCGGACGGCCACCAGTCCACCTACCCGGCCATCGGGCTGCGCTGGCTCTGCCCGTGCGCCTTCTGCCGGGGCGAGGCCGGCATGCCGGGCTGGCTGGACACGATGCCCACGCTCAGCACGGAGCAGACGCGGCTCGTGGACGTCCAGCTGGTCGGGTCGTATGCCATCGCCCCGTCCTGGGCGGACGGTCATCACACCGGCTACTACCCATTCGTGCTCCTGCGCGACCGGTGCCCGTGCGCGGCGTGCATGGCCCGGCGCTCCACCGAAGCCAAGCCGAACCCCCGGGAGGTCCGTTCATGATCGTCGCCACCGCTCCGTTCATCGCCGGCCATCGAATCACCGAGACCAAGGGCCAGACCTTCGGACTCGTGGTCAGGAGCCGCGGCCTGACCGGGAATCTGATCGCGAGTCTCCGTGCCCTCGGCGGCGGGGAGATCCACGAGTACACGGAGTTGCTGGAGGACACTCGCCGTCAGGCGCTCGACCGGCTGGTCAAGAACGCAACGCTCATGGGCGGCAACGCCGTGATCTCGATGCGCTTCGACAGCTCTGAGCTGGCCGGGACGATGTCCGAAATCGTCGCCTACGGCACGGCCGTCGTGGCCGTCCCGGACGCGGGCGCCCCACAGCCGGGCGAGTAGGCGATGGCCAAGCTCGTGCGCGGCGCGGTCGTCGTCGTCGGGATCCTGATCATGCTGGCGGGGCTCGCCACGATTGTCACCGCTCCGGAGGCCGGCCCGACCGGGCTGTGGAACGTCGCCATCGGATCGCTCCTCGTGATCCTGCCGCTCGTGGAGCGGCACCGCTACCGGTCCGAGGCCGCGGAGAAGTCACGGCAGGCGACCGGACCCGGCGGCGGAGAGACGGCCGACGGCGCGATCGAAACCCGATTTCGGCCGACCGCGGAGGCGTTCGTGGACCCCACGACGGGCCACCGGATGCGGGTCTTGGTGGACCCCGGAACCGGGGAGCGGCGGTACGTCGCCGAGGGCTGACAGTCCGGGGCGCGAGCCGCAGGACACCGATCCCGAGGAGGTCGAGCTCAAGCTCACCGTCCTGGACCCGGCGGCGATCCGGGCGCTGGTGATGGACCCGTCAAGCGCGTTGAACGGCGTCACGCCCATCGGCCCGCCGCGGACGGTCGAGATCGAGGATCGCTACCTCGACACTGCCGGGCGTGCCATGGCCGGCGCCGGTTTCGTCGCCCGCGTCCGAACCGGGACCGGGCCGTCCCGCCTGACCCTGAAGTCGATGGCCCGGCGCGGCACCGGCGCCGTCCACCGACGCCTTGAAATCGAAGCAGACGCCGCCGAAGGCGACGATCCGTCCCGCTGGCCGCCAAGCCCCGCCCGCGATCGCGTCCTCGAGATCGTTCGAGGCGAGCCGCTGCTGACGCTGGCCTCGATCCGCCAACGACGGCTCCAGCGGGACGTGGCGCTAGGGGCAAGCGTGATCGAACTGAGCCTGGACGACGTCACGGTCGGCGGCGACACCTGGACCGAGCTCGAATGCGAGCTTCGTTCCGGCCTGGAGGCAGACCTCGCCGCCCTCGGCGCATCACTTCTCCGCCGCGACGACCTGGCGCCCGCGACCACGTCAAAGCTGGACCGGGCCCTCCGCGCATCCGGCGTCGCGTTCACCAAGCGTTAACGCAGCGCCGATCGCGGGTTCACGGCACGCATCGACGCTTCTGGTGTTGAGATCAGCAGATCGTGCCGCGCAAGACCGTGCGGCCGCCGGGCAAGGTCCCGGCCACCAGGAGGACCCGCCGCATGACCTATCGTCAGACCGGGCGTTCAGTCTCGCTCATGCTCGGGGCAGTCGTCGCCCTCGCCGCGTGTGGCGGTTCTGCCCTCAGCGCCGTGCCGGGGACAACCGGCACCCCATCATCCGAGCCGCTGGGCGGTGAAATCGCGATCGACGGCTCGTCGACCGTCTACCCGATCAGTGCGGCCGTCGCCGAGGAGAGACCGATGCGAACGATGCCTCCCGCCCGATCAAGACCAAGGACAAGCCGGGCGCGGACGGCCAGATCGGGACCGCCGACGACGAGCTGTCCGAGTCCACGCTGTGCACGAACGCCGGAATCGAGCCCGTCGAGCTCAAGGTCGCGTACGACGGCCTGTCGGTCGTGGTCAACCCCGCCAATGCCTTCGTGGACTGCCTGACGACGCACGAGCTCAAGGCGATCTGGGACCAGGGCAGCACGGTGACCACCTGGGCGGACGTCCGCGCCGGGTGGCCGGCCGAGAAGATCGAGCTCTTTGGACCGGGCGCCGATTCCGGCACGTTCGACTACTTCACCGAGGTCATCAACGGCGAGGCCAAGCGGAGTCGTGCCGACTACACCCCGAGTGAGGACGACAACGCCCTCGTCCAGGGCGTCGCCAACGACGACAACGGCCTGGGGTACTTCGGGTTCGCCTACTACGAGGAGAACGCGGACAAGCTCAAGCTGGTGCCCATCGATGGCGGCAAGGGATGCGTCACGCCCTCCATCGACACGATCAAGGACGGCTCGTACTCCCCGCTGTCCCGCCCGCTCTTCGTCTATTCGTCGGCGCAGGCCCTCGCCCGACCCGAGGTCGCCGCGTTCTTCACCTACTACCTCGACAAGGTGAACGACTTCGTCGTCGAGGTCGGCTACGTGCCGCTCCCGGACGACGAGCTGGCCGCCGCCCAGGCCATCCTGGGGGCCGCCCTGGCGCGATGACTGCCGCTCCCGCGCCATTCACCCGCCGCACGCCGCTGAGCGAACGCCTCACCGAGGCGTTCCTCCGCGTGTCCGCGGCGCTCGGCATCCTGACGACCGTCGGGATCGTCGCGGTCCTTGCCTTCGAGGCCGTCGAGTTCTTCCGGGTCATTCCGGTGGTCGACTATCTCACCGGCACCGTCTGGTCGGCGTCCATCAAGCCCTTCCGGTTCGGTGTCCTGCCGCTCGTGACGGGGACGCTCCTCGTGGCTGGCCTCGCCCTGATCGTGGCAATCCCGCTCGGGCTGTTGTCGGGCATCTATCTGGCCGAGTACGCCTCCCAGCGGGTCCGGACGACGCTCAAGCCGATCCTGGAGCTGATCGCCGGGATCCCGACCGTCGTGCTCGGCTTCTTCGCCATCAACTTCATCTCGCCGGTCCTCCTCAAGTCGCTCGTCCCCGGGATCGGCGGTTTCTCCGTTCTCGCCGGCGGGATCGTCGTGGGGATCCTCGTGACGCCGTTGATCGCGACGCTGTCCGAGGACGCGATGCGGGCGGTCCCTCGATCCCTGCGCGAGGGGGCCGTCGCGATGGGCGCGACGAAGTTCGAGGTCGTCCGGCGCGTGGTGGTCCCGGCTGCACTGTCCGGGATCATGGCCTCGATCATCCTCGCGATGAGCCGGGCGGTCGGCGAGACGATGGCCGTGGTCCTCGCGGTCGGCGCCAACCCACAGCTCACCCTGGACGTGCGCGAGAGCGTCCAGACGATGACCGCCTTCATCGTCCAGATCAGCCTCGGCGACACGCCGGCCGGCTCGATCCAGTTCAAGGCGCTCTTCGCGGTCGGCGCGACGCTCTTCCTGATGACGCTCGGGCTCAACCTCCTGAGCGACCGCGTCGTCGCCCGCTTCCGGAACCGCTACTGATGGCCACCAGCGCTGCCGCTCCGGCGGCCGCCCGGTTTGAGCCGCTGGCCATGCGCCGGAAGCTGGCCGGCACGGCATTCCTGGGTTTCTGCCTGCTCGCCGTGGGGGTGCTCCTCCTGACCCTCACCGTCCTCCTCTGGGACATCCTGTCGCGTGGGCTGCCCTGGCTCGACGCGGGGTTCCTGACCGGAACACCGTCCCGCCGCGCGGAGCGGGCGGGCGTTCTCCCGGCGCTCGTCGGCTCCGTGGAGATCGCTCTCCTGGTGGCGCTCATCACCTTCCCGATCGGCGTCGCGGCGGCGATCCACCTGGAGGAGTACGCGACCGACAGTCGTCTGAACCGCCTCCTCCGAACGAACATCGCGAACCTTGCCGGCGTACCGTCCATCGTCTACGGAATCTTCGGGCTGGCGATCTTCGTCCGCGGGATCGGCCTGGGGTTCACGCTCCTCGCCGGTGCACTGACCCTGTCGCTCCTGATCCTGCCGGTCGTGATCATCGCCTCGATGGAGGCGCTGCGCGCCGTGCCGCAGGCACAGCGGGAGGCTGCGTTCGCGCTCGGGGGCAGCCGCTGGCAGGTGGTCCGCGGCTCCGTCCTGCCTGCCGCGGCACCCGGGATCCTCACCGGGATCATCCTGGCGATGGCCCGCGCCATCGGTGAGACCGCGCCACTCATCCTCGTCGGTGCGGTCACCTTTGTGACCTTCTTGCCGAACCCGGTCGCGTCCGGCTACACCGTCCTTCCGATCCAGATCTACCAGTGGGCCGGCGACCCGCGTGACGACTTCCAGTCACTCGCCGCAGCCGCGATCACCCTTCTTCTCGTGCTGATGTTCGTCCTCAACGCCCTCGCGATCGTTCGGGCGATGCACAGCCGCTGCTGCTGACCGCCCGACAGCGACAGCCCGGATTGCCGGAGCTTGTCCTTCACTTCGTCCCACAGGGCGG
>JACVXW010000158.1 GCA_015661135.1 Chloroflexota bacterium | reverse complement strand
AGCCGCTCCCGGGTGGGGCCGGGTCCGCCTGCCTGAACCCAGGTTTGAATGGTGATGAGCAGCCGCGTGGACGCCCATTCGTACGGGTACGCGTCGAAGGTGACGTCGAGGCCCTCGGCGCGCGCGTCGTCGACGAGGGCGAGCATCTGGTCCGGGCTGCCCGGGAAGGTCGCCCGATGGTAGAAATGGGTGATGTGGGCGGGAGCCTCGCCGCGCCGGCCGATCTCGATCGCCTCCCGAAACGGATCAAGGAACCGGTCGCCCAGCGGGTACCGGACATGGGTGTGGTAGATCCCGCCGAGGCGGCCCGCCTCGTTCGCCAGCTGTGCCAGCTCCGCCGTCGAGGCGAACGATCCCGGCGGATAGTCCAGCCCGGACGACACCCCGAACGCACCGGCCTCCATCCCCTCCCGCAGGAGCGAGCGCATCCGCGCTACGGCCCGGGTGTCGGCGGCGACGTCGTCCCAGCCGACCGCTGCGATCCGCAGCGGGGCGTTCCCGACGAGGAAGGCGATGTTGACGCTGACCCGGCCGTCGAAACGTTCGAGATAGCTCGCGACCGAGTCCCAGTCGATCGCGACCCCTGGCGGGTGGCCGTCCAGGCCGGCATTGAGCTCAACGAACGCGGCGAGGTCGGCCGGGTCCGGGAACGGCGCGTAGGCGTTGCCGTCGACACCGATGACCTCGGTCGTGACGCCCTGGCGAACCTTGGGCTCATGGAGCGGTTCGGCCAGGATCGTCAGGCCGGAGTGGCTATGGAGGTCGATGAACCCGGGGGCCACGATCCTGCCGGTCGCATCGATCGTATGAGCGGCGGACGCGGCGGACGCGGCGATCTCGTCCGAGCCGAGGAGGACCCGGAGGCGCCCTGCCGTGATCCCGAGCGCGCCGGCCTTGCCGGGGACCCCGGTCCCATCGACGATGGTTCCGCCGGTGATCAGGAGGTCGAACGGCTGCACCTCGGCATCTTGGCAGGCCCGTGGACCGGCCGCGGCCGCGTGCTAGCATCCGCGACCGTGACCGCGTCCCACCACCCGAGCTCGCACCATGTGCTGCCGGATCGGCCACCGTTCGCGATCCGTGCCCGGATCCTGACCCCGCTGACCACCGGTGGGACCGCCTTCCACCCTGACGGGATCATCGAGGTCAATGCCGCGGGCCGAATCGCCTGGGCGGGGCCCGCCGCCGATCGTCCGGATCGGCAGGACGGGACGGCGGCGGTGCCCTTCCCTGAAGTCGATCTCCGACCCCTCGTGGCCCTGCCCGGCCTGGTGGACCTCCACGCCCACCTGCCGCAGTTGCCCAACGCCGGGCTCGGGGCCGGTCTGGACCTCCTGTCCTGGCTGGACCGCTACATCTTCCCGCTGGAGCGCCAGTTCGACGATGCGGATGCGGCTGCCGAGCTCGCACCGGCCGCGTTCCGGACCTTCGCCGCCGTGGGGACGACCACGATCCTTGCCTACGGCGCGGTCTATGCGGCCTCGATGGAAGGCGCCTTCCGGGCCGCCGAGTCGCACGGGATCCGGGCAATCCTCGGCAAGGTGATGATGGACCGGATCACCTACGACGAGCAGATCGACCCGTCCACGATCCTGGACCGGTCGCTCCGTGAATCCGAGGATCTCTGCGAGCGCTGGCACGGTGCCGCGGACGGGCGACTGGGCTACGCCGTGACGCCGCGCTTTGCCATCTCCTGCTCCGCGGAGATGCTGCGTGAGTCCGCCGCGCTGGCCACGAGGACCGGCGCCTGGTGGCAGACACACGTGTCCGAGGACCCGGGCGAGATTGCCGAGGTCGCCCGGCTCTTTCCCGAAGCACTGGATTACGTGGACGTCTACGACCGAGCCGGCGGCCTCGGTCCGCGAACGGTGCTGGCGCACGCCGTCCACCTGTCCGACCGGGAGCTGGCGAGACTGGTCGAGTCCGATACCCGGGTGGCCCATTGCCCGGCTTCGAACCTCTTCCTCGCCTCGGGCGTGATGCCGCTCGGGCGATTCATGGACGCGGGGCTGGCAATCGGCCTGGGCTCCGACGTGGCCGGCGGCCCGGATCCCTCAATGTTCTCGGTGATGCGGGTCGGGGCGTTTGCCCAGAACGCGCGCCGGACGCTGATCGGGGACCCACACCCGGTCCTCGGCCCGCTGGAGTGGCTCAGGCTCGGGACTCTCGACGGGGCACGAGCCCTGGGGCTGGGCGACCGGATCGGGTCACTCGAGGCGGGCAAGGAGGCGGACTTCATCGCCGTCGATGCGGGCCTGACGGCGCCCGTTCGTCACGTTGACCTCGCCCTCGATGGGGACCTGGAGTCCGACACGGCGAGTCTGCACGCCGGCGGCGCCTTCGGCGACGGGGACGATCCCGCCGACATCGCCAGCCGGCTGATCTTCCGACCGCACCCGGACATGGTCAGGGGCGCGTGGGTTCGCGGTCGACGCCTTGAGGGACCGCGCCACCCGAACTGATCGAGGGCCGTGAGCGGAGCGCGCGACGCCCGAGCGGGCGTCCGGGCCCAAGCGGGCGTCTGGCCCGACCTACTTGCGCTTGGTCCGGAACTGGTTCAGGTGCGTGGTCCAGTCCGATCCGCCGGTCGCGTTGGTGGCGCAACTGCCGTGCCAGCCACAGACACACGTGATCAGGAGGTCCTTGTGGCGGTACTGGTCGATCACGTGGCGAAACGGCTCGGGCTCGCCGTTGCGAAGCGAGGGGCGCGTAAGGGAGAGCGGGCGACCGTTCACTGAAGCTCCTGGGCACGGAGGACGCCGCGCGACGGCGGGCTGCCTATTGTGCCCGAAACCTCGCTCCGGCGCTGGCCGTCGGCGCGAGGATCAGGGGGCCTCGAGAATGGCCATGGCTTCGGTCCGCTCCTGCGGGTCCAGGCCCGGCCCGAGGGCCAACGCCTGCGCGAGCAGGGCGCGCGCGCCCACGTGGTCCCCGAGGGCGGCGGCGATCGCTCCAGCGTGGAACAGGATCCGGGCATCCGCCGCCCCGGTCGCCCTCGCGGCCTGACTCTCCGACCACGCTTCCACGTCCCGGCCGAGCCGGTGGAGCGCCCAGGCGACGAGATCGTGCCCGGCGGCGTCGGGACGGGCCTCGAGGGCGGCCCGCGCGGCGTCGAGCGTCGCCGTGGAGCCCGCGCCGTGCTCGAGGTCGAACAGGATGAGCTGGCGGTCATAGACGGCGCCGGCGAGCGCCGAGAGCGTCCTGGTCAGGGCGACCGTGCCGTACGCCGTCGCCGCGGCGGCCCGATCGGCGGCACGTTCGATCGAGGACCGGTCAGGGGCCGCGGCGCGCTGCGTGAAGAGATCGCCCAGGAGGGCCTCGGCCTCGGGGGTCGGGGCAATCGCGACGGCCGCCTCCAGGCTGCGGATTGCTGACCCGAGGTCGCCACTGAAGGCATGGACGCGCGCCTGCCCGAGCAATGCGCCGAGGTCGGCGGACCGGAGCGCGAGTGCCGCCCCGAACTGCTCTTGCGCCAGGGTCGCATCGCCCGACAGCCGGGCGTACTCGCCCAGGGCGAAGTGATAGAAGCCGAGGACGGCGGGATCGGCGGTCTCGGCCCCGTCGGCGCCGCCGCCCGACGCTGCGATGAGCGCCTTGCGGGCAAGGTCCAGGGCGCCGGCGCGGTCGCCCGTGACGAAGGCGAGGCGGGCGTTGCGAATGTCGAGGGCCGGCCCGCCGGCAATGGCGCCGAGCCGCTCGTAGATGGCGGCCGCCTCATCGACTTGGCCAAGTTCCAGCACGGCATCGCCGAGGATGGCGAGCGCCGAGGGATCGCGCGGCATGGCGTCCAGCG
>JACVXW010000157.1 GCA_015661135.1 Chloroflexota bacterium | reverse complement strand
CGCGCGCCCGCGGCAGTGCCGCGACGACGCCCACTCCCAGCCCGCGAATTTCGGGCGCCTTCAGAACCCGGGCGCGACCCGACGGGAGGTCGTCTAGTCGGACCTGCCCGATGCGGACCCTGACGAGCCGCTCGACTGGCGCTCCGACCGCGCCGAACATCCGGCGCAACTGGCGCTTCCAACCCTGTGTCAGGATCGCCCGATACCAGGTAAGCCCGGCCGGCACCGGCTGGGCAATGACCGACTCGAGGCGACGCGTCTCCAGCGAGGTGGACGGCCGGAGCGGCGCGTCCAGCCGCGCCAGGCCCTCGTCGAGGGGGATCCCGTCCCGCAGCGCACGAGCCTGCTCGTGATCGAGGGGGCGGGCCAGGGCGAGGGCGTACTCGCGCTGGACCCCGAACCGCGGATGAAGCACCCGGTCCGCCCACTCCCCGTCATTCGTCAGGAAGATCAGGCCTTCGCTGTCCAGGTCGAGCCGCCCAACGGGATACAGGCGGGTTCCATCCGGCACGAGTGCGGTCGGCAGAAGGTCCAGGACGGTCGCCTCGGCGTGCCGATCCCGGGTCGTCGAGGTCACGCCCGCCGGCTTGTGGAGGACGACATACGCGCGGACGGCGCCGGCACCGACCGGCTTGCCGTCCACCTCGATCCGGGCCGTGAATGGGTCCACCTGTTCCCCGAGTATCGCGATGCGGCCGTCCACTCGGACGCGTCCGGCGGAGATCAGGACTTCGCTGGCCCTGCGCGACGCGACGCCGGCCGCTGCCAGCACCTTCTGCAGCCGCTCTTCAGGCACGCTCGGCCTCGTCGACATCGTCCAGCGCGAAGGGTCCCTGCGTTGGGCCTGTCGTCCCGGCATCCGTGGCCGCGGCGGCCTCGCCGGATGCGTCGGCGGAAGCAAGGCCTCCCTCCTCCGCGAGGCGCGCCGCGACGTCGGCGTCGAGCGGTGGCAGGTCATCGAGAGAGGTAAGCCCGAACCGCTCAAGGAAGTCGAACCCGGTCCCGTACAGGATGGGCCGCCCCGGGGCATCGGCCCGGCCGAGCTCAACGACCAGGCGGCGATGAACGAGGCTCCGGACGCTGTAGTCGCTGTCGACCCCGCGGATGCGCTCGACCCCGGCCTTCGTGACCGGTTGCCGGTAGGCAACGATCGCGAGCGTTTCGAGACCCGCCGGCGAGATCCGGATCGCGTCGGAGCCGACGTATCGGGCAATCAGGGCGCCCGCATCGGGCGCGGTCACCAGTTCGACCCGGTCGCCCGACAGGACCAGCCTGATCCCGCGGCCGAGCAGGCTCACCTCGAGATCGCCAAGCCGGGCGTCCACCGTTTCGCGGTCCGCTCCGGCGAGCTGCGCGATCTCCCGGCGCGAGATGGGGCGCTCGGCGATGAACAGGAGCGCTTCCAGCAGGGGCTCGGTCAGCTCGATCGGCGGGCGAACCTCGGCAGACGGCCCTGCGACACCTTTGCCCGGCTCCAGGTCGGCGGCCAGTTCATCGCTCGTTGCCGCGGTCACGACGTCGCGATCGGCCGTCATCGAAACGACTCGAGCGACTCATCCAGCGGCTGGTCCTCGTCAACGACACCTGCTGCGGCACGTTCCTGCGCTGTCGTTCGGCGGGCCGTGATCGGCCCGAAAGGATCCGCCTGCTCGACCACGATCTCGCGTCGCTTCATGAGTTCGAGCAGGGCCAGGAACGTGACGGCGATGACAGCCCGTTCGCGAACGCCGGACAGGAGCTCCTGGAGGACGACACTCGGCGCCCCGCGAAGGGCGTCGCGGATGATCGCGGCCCGCTGCGCGAGGGTCACCGAACGGGGCATGGTCTCCGGCAGCGGGGGCGGCGGGACGATGACCTGGACGAGGCCGCCGAGGGCATTGACGAGCAGGTCCACGGCGAGCGGAGGCCCATCGGGCGCCCGCGCGCCGGCCACGGCCGCCGCGAGCGCGGTGGCCGGTTCGCGCCGGAACAGGCCGATCCGGTCGATGGCGGTGGCCTGGAGCAAGGCCCCGGCGGTGCGGTAGGCGCGGTAGAGCAGCAGCCTCGCCCGGAGCTCCGCCTCCGGGTCCTCGCCCTCATCCGGCAGGTCCGTCGGCTCGCCCACATCGGAACGGCGCGGCAGGAGTGCTCGGCTCTTGATCAGGATCAGCTGGCTCCCCACCGCGACGAACGAACTGATGTTGCCGATCCGATCCTCATCGAGGCTCGCGATGGCATCCAGGTAGGCGGCGGCAAGAGCGCCCAGCGGCACGGTCAGGACATCCAGACGGCGAGCCTCGATCAGCGACAGCAGCAAGCCGAGCGGACCTTCCCAGTCATCCAGGCTCACCCGCGTCGCCTGCTCGGGTCTGCGTCCGTCGCCGAATCGAATGCCCGGACCCGACGCACCGCCCGGGCTGCCAGCGATGCCCGGGTTGGACCTGATCCCAAGGACGTCCGTCACGTCAGTTCGCCTCGTCCGCCAGGCGCAGGCGCTCGCCGAAGATCGGGTCGCGCGGAGCCTCCTGCCAGCGGATGAGTTCGACGGTTCGCGGCGAGCACCCGGCGGCGGCCGCCAGGCCAGCGGATGCCTCGGCATGGGTTCGCAGCCGATCCAGGTCCGTGCCCGCCCCGGGTACGACACGCGCCCACCTCGGGATCCAGGCACCGTAGGCCTCTCCGAGAGCGTGGATGATCCGCGGCATCACACCGGTTGCTCCCTTGGCCGCGTCATGGAGCAGGCCGGCGAGGAGCACATCTGGATCGTCGATCCCCGAAGCACGCAACGTCGCCACGACATCCAGCCCGTGGCGGCGGTCGGCGACGTGCATCGCATCGAACAGTGCCATCTGCGCGGGCGTGATCCAGGCCTCCAATGCGATCCGCTCGTCAGTCGCGACGCGTGCCCGAAGGTGCGCTCGGAACTGACGGACCCTGGCTGCCCACCAGCCCCGGCCGGGGGTCCTCATACGCCGAGCAGCAACGCGACGATCGGATCCGCCACGACCTCGAAGACGATGTTCAGCGGCGACGGCAGGCCGATGAACCCGGGCAGGAAGACCACCGCAAGGAGGATCATCGGGCCGTACCGATCCAGCGTCGGCCGGAGCCGCCAGGCCGTCTCCTGGTCCACGATCGCATACAGGACCTTCGAGCCGTCCAGCGGCGGGATGGGGATCAGGTTGAAGACCATCAGCAGGACGTTGATCCGGATGAAGAAGACCAGGATCTCGAGGGCGAACACGGGCACGTCGATGCCCGTCGCCTGGATGTAGCGGAACGGCAGCGCGGCGGCGATGGCGAGAACGAGGTTCGAGACCGGACCGGCGAGCGCGATGATCGCTTCGCCGTTTCGTCCGCCCCGCAGGTTGAACGGGTTGTACGGAGTCGGCTTCGCCCAGCCAAATCCCACGATCAGGATCAGGAGCGCCCCGATCGGGTCGATGTGGGCCAGCGGGTTGAGGGTCAGGCGCCCCATGAGGCGCGCCGTCCCGTCGCCCAGTCGGTGTGCCGCCAGGGCATGGCTGAACTCGTGGAACGGCAGTGCGACGACGATGATCAGGCCCGCGGCAATGAGCCACTCGGGCGACAGGTCAAGCATGCAGGTGCGACTCCGGTCGACTGGTTGACGGGCGGTCGACCAATGGTAGTCGGGAGGCCCTAGATCCGGGCGAGCAGGTCCTGCTTCTTCGCTTCGTATTCCTCGGGGGTGATCGCGCCGCGATCTCGCAGGCCGGCCAGGTCGCCAAGGGCCCGGGTCACCTCGTCCGCCGACATTGCCCGCGTCGGCCCGCTGGCCATCGCCGGCGCGCGCAGCGGCGGGCTCGGCATCCGGGCGA
>JACVXW010000156.1 GCA_015661135.1 Chloroflexota bacterium | reverse complement strand
GCAACGCGCGCAACTCGTGCCTGCCCGCTATGCACGTCGACGGAATACTCGGCGTCCGTCGCCAGCCCAACTCGTCCCTGCTGTTTATGCACCTCGACGGAATACTGCGCACTGGGCCTGGCCTGGCTGAAGCTCGGTGGCGCCGGTTAAGTGCGAGTTGATCCGCTGAGGATCGCTGGATAAGCGCCTTGTGCTTGGATGGGCGCGTGTACACCCATGATCTACAGCGCCCGGAAGCTCGTCGAATGCTCGGACAGCTCCTCCGAACTGCGCGGCGAACCCGCGGCCTGTCCCAACTGGCCCTGGAGGACTGGTCCGGCGTGGACCAGACCGTGATTTCCCGCCTTGAGCTGGGACGGCCGATCGGTCTTCGCCTCAAGACCCTGCTCCGACTGTTCGACGCGCTCGGCATCATCGGCCTGGAACCCCGATACAAGGCATGGCACCCATGGTCCACGGAGGAGTCGACCCCCGATGAGACATGAAGATCGCCGACGCTGCGCGCCGGGCCACCCGATCCCCCGACTATGCCCGCCACTATGCCGCCGAGGTGCATAGCCGACGAGGTCTCTCTAGGCCGGGGGCGCTTTCGGCCGGGGCAGGGCGCCGGTGCCTGCCGAAGGCGCCTGACCCTCAGTCGCCGTCGTAGCGCTTGAAGATCACGGCCCCATTGTGGCCGCCCAGGCCGATGTTGTTCGAGAGGGCGTAGCGGACGGGCGCCTCGATCGTCTCGTCGACGACCCACAGGTCGCAGGCGGGATCGAAGTCACGGAAGTTGATCGTGCCGGGGATCGTCTGGCGGGCGACGGACATCACGCTCGCGAAGGCCTCGAAGGCCCCGGCCGCGCCCATCATGTGACCGGTCATCGACTTCGTCGCGCTGATCGCGAGGGACCGTCGGGCGGCGGCGGACCGGTCGCCGAAGACCGCCCAGATTGCCTCCGCCTCGCGCGCATCGCCGACCGGCGTGGAGGTCCCGTGCGGGTTGATGAGGTCCACTTCGTCGGCCGGGACGCCGCGGCGGTCCAGGGCCATCTTCATCGCCCGGGCCGACCCAGTCCCGCCTTCGATCGGCTGGATCATGTCCCAGCCGTCGGCCGCGGAGCCGTAGCCAACGACCTCGGCATAGATCCGCGCTCCTCGTGCCTTCGCCAGCTCGAGGTCCTCCAGGAACAGGCTCCCGGCTCCCTCGCCCAGGACGAACCCGTTGCGGGTCGCGTCGAACGGTCGCGAGACGGTCTGGAGCGGCTCGCCCGGCCGCGGCGAACCGAGACCGCGCATGTTGCCGAACCCGGCGTGGGCGACCTCGATCAGCGGCGCCTCGGTAGAGCCGCTGATGACGGCGATGCAGTCGCCGCGCCGGATGGCCTCGGCCCCCTCCGCCACGTTGTGCGTGCCGGTGGCACAGGCCGAGACCATGCAGACGTTGTGGCCGATGGCCCCGGTCTCGATCGCGATCATCCCCGAGGTCGAGTCCACCAGCGAGTTCGCGATGAACGTCGGCGGGACGCGGTTGGCGCCGCGCTCGCGAAGCGTCGCGTAGCTGTCGATCATCAGGCGCTGGCCGCCCGCGCCTGATCCGAAGACAACCCCGACCTCGGTCCGATTCTCATCGTTGATCTCGAAACCAGAGTCAGCCACCGCCTGTTTCGCGGCGGCCACGCCGAAGTGCATCTCGCTCTCGCTCCGACGGACGGCCTTGGCGTCCATCCAGTCCGTCGGCTCGAAGTCGTGGACCTCGCCGGCGACATGCTGCTCGTAGCCCGACGCATCGAACCGGGTGATCTCGCCGATGCCCGAAACCCCGTTCAAAAGGTTTGACCAGGCGGTGGTGACGTCGTTGCCGATGGGGCTGACGACACCGAGACCGGTGACGACGACGCGGCGGTTGTAGTCGGGCTTGCGCACTGGCGGGGGACTCCTTTGGGATGTCAGGCCGGGACGCCGGCCGGGTGGAGATTGGCGAGGCGATCCGGGGCGGCCGGATCGTCGAGTGCGATGACGAACGCCTCGGTGGCGATTCTCCTGGTAAGGCCCGTGAGGACGCGGCCGGGGCCGATCTCGACGAACGTGTCGACGCCGGCGGCGACCATCGAATCGACCGCCCGGACCCAGTCCACGCCTGCGGTGAGTTCGCGAGGAGGGTCGACGTCGGGTTTGAGAAGGGCACCGCCTCGAGCACCCTGCGCATCGCCGCCGCGGCTTCGGCCATCAGGGGCGAGTGCGCGGCCACGCTGACCGGCAGGACGATGGCGCGCTTGGCCCCGAGCGAGCGGGCGATCTCGGCCCCCGCCTCGATGGCCGCCCGGTCTCCGGAGACCACCACCTGGCCGGGCGCATTCCGGTTCGCGACCCCGAACGTGCCGCTGGCGCCGGCCCGTGCCACCAGCTCCGGGATTGCCGCGTCGTCCAGGCCGATGATTGCGGCCATCGCCCCATCCCTGCCCTGGCCCGACGCCTGCATCTGGCGGCCACGCTCGCGAACGAGCCGCACGCCATCCTCGAGCGAGATGACGTCCGCCGCGACCATGGCCGAGTACTGGCCCATGGAGTGCCCGGCCGCGAACCGCGGCGCCGGCAACGCTTCCCCGGCCGCCGCCGATCGCTCGCGCAGCGCGGCAAGAAAGGCAATGGACGTCGCCAGGAGCGCCGGCTGGGCGTTCTCGGTCAGGTTCAGCGTCTCCTCCGGTCCGCTCCAGGCCAGTTCGCTGATCGGTTCGCCGAGGGCGGCATTCGCGGCCGCGAAGACCGCGGCCGCGGCCGGCGAGACCTGGGCGAGAGCGTGGCCCATCCCGACGGACTGCGATCCCTGGCCGGGGAAGACGTAGGCGACGCTGGTCATGTGCTCCCGTTCGGTGGTGGTGCTACGCGGGCGCCGCGTCGCGCCCGAGGATGATCCGCGGACGGGCCAAAGATTGCCGGATCGGGAGGCTCGCGAGCGTGGAACCCGTGCGCTGCTGCACACGACCGGCGGCCGACGAGGGTAGACTGCGGCCCATCATGGCCCTGCCCACCGAGCCTCGCCGCCGTCGCCCTCGGGCCGCGACCGTCAGGATGATCGCCCGCCGATTCGAGTCGGACCTGTCGGCCTCCGTACTCGCCACCGGTCCGCGGGTGGCGAACGTCCGGCAGATCTCCGAGCGGGTGGCCATGGGCCGCGCCCTCTGGCGCGAGCTGGTCATCGGCTTTGCCTCGCAACTGGCCGAGCTCCGGCTCGGCTTCACCCAGCTCGCCGCGCTGTACGTGCTCGCGGACGGGAGCACGATCACGATCGGGGAGCTGGCCGAGTCGCTCGGGCGGTCGCCGTCGGCCATGAGCCGGCTGGTGGACGGCCTGGTCAGGCGCCGGCTCGTGGAGCGCCGCGAGGAGCCGGAGGATCGACGTCAGCGGTCGATCTCCCTCACCCAGCGAGGCCAGGCGATCCTCCGGGCCGTGGACCGCGCCCGGGCGGACCAATTCCTGACGGCGGTGCGCCCATTGCCGACACCCGAACGCGCGCTCGTGGCGATGGGGGTGGCGGCGCTCGCGACGCGCGCCTTCTCGCGCAGGGGCCGGGTCGTCAGGGGAGATCCCGAGGCGCGCTGAGCGCTCGATCGGCGAGGGCTGTCAGGGCGTTTCGCGGAAGCCGCGCATCCGGCGAATGACGATGGCGATCAGGAGCAGGAGCGCTGCACCGGCGATCGCCACGAGAACGACCGCCCGACCATCTTCGGACTCGGACGCGACGGACGAGTCGCCCGGGCTTGATGAGGGTGCCGTGACCGGCGATGGCGCCGCGGAACTCGCGATGGGCGACGCAAGGCCGGTGGCCGTCTGGGAGGGCGTCGGCTCGTCGGTCGGCACGGGCGACGGCTGCTGCGTGGGAGTCGACACCGGAGCGGGTGTCGACACCGGAGCGGGTGTTGGCGCTGGTGTGGGTGTTGGCGCTGGTGTGGGTGTCCGCGTCGGCACCGGAGTCGGTGTCGGCGCCGGCGTCGCGGTTGGCGTGGCGGCGGCGGCAACCTCTACCGTGCCGCGCATCGTCTCGGGATGGATCTCGCAGAAGTACGGATAGCTGCCGGTCGTCGGGAACGTCGTCGTGAACGACGACCCGTCGAAGAGCAACCCCACGGACGCCGGGTGATCCTCAAAGCGATCGTCGATGGCGCCCGGGGAGCCGCTGGTCACGGTGTGCGGGTCGCCACCTGCGGTCCAGGTGACCTGATCGCCGACGACCACGGTGAGCGAGGATCCGCCGCCGGGGGCGACGAACTCGAAATTCCGCGCCTGCACGACGTATCCCGCGGCAAGCGCCGGAATGGCGATGCCGAAGGCGGCGACCAGAACCCCGGCCGCGGCGAACCGCGAAGAGCGCCGTTGCCCCCTCGACGGTGTGGGCATCCGGGAGGTCCAGTCCATGCGGGCTGATACGCCCGGAACCGCCGAGCGGATCTCCGAGATCCGATCCGGGCCGCCGCGCGTATCCCCGGTAACCCGCACGGTGCCGATGTCTGCCGGTGCGCCGATCGGGCGGGGGCTGCTGGAGGATTCACGTGATGCGCTCGCGACTCGCCACTCTGCTCGCCATTGGCCTCATGGCCCTCTCTGCCGGGACGGCCCTGGCCGCCGATCCACCGGTCGCCGCGTTTGGCGGCCCGATCGACGGCGGCCAGCAAGTGCCGATCGTCGTGACCGCCGCGACCGGCGAGGGAACCGTCGTCGTCTCGGCTGACGACAGCACCATCTGGTACGTGGTCAAGTACAGCGGCCTGTCCGGCGCGCTCGCGGCGGCCCACATCCACGTCGGAGCCGCCGGCGCCAGCGGCGGGGTCATCTTCCCGCTGTCAGGATCGGCCAGCCCGATGGTCGGCACGCTGACCGCGGCCAATTTCTCGGCGAGCGGGTCCATCACCACGTTTGCCGAAGCGGTCGCGGCGATCAAGGCCGGCGGCACGTACTTCAACCTCCACACCGCGGCGAACCCGGGTGGTGAGATCCGCGGCCAGGTGGCCGCAAAGGGCCAGGCCTACTTCGCGACGCTCGAGGGCAGCCAGGAAGTCCCGACGGTCACGACGTCCGCGACCGGCAACGGCTGGGTGGTCGTCAGCACGGGCGGCGCCACCATCACCTACTACGCCGCCTACAGCGGTCTCTCCGCGGCTCCCGCGGCGGCCCACATCCACCTCGCCGCTGCCGGCGCCAACGGTGGCGTCCTCTTCCCGCTCGCGGCCGGCGCGAGCCCGATGACCGGGACCCTTACCCTGGCGGACCTGACGCCCACCGGCTCCGTGACTGCCATGGACGGCGCCGTCGCCCAGATCGCGAACGCCGGGACCTACTTCAACATCCACACCGCGGCGAACCCCGGGGGCGAGCTCCGCGGCCAGATCGCGGGCACGGTCGCGCCGGCCCCGACGGCCAATCCGACGACGCCGCCGACCTCCACCGATCTGCCGACCGGCGCCTCGCCGACGGCCGACCCGTCAACCGGCATCGCCGCGGCCCTTCTCCTTCTCGGTCTGGCGGCCGCGGCCCTG
Organism: Chloroflexota bacterium; assembly: GCA_015661135.1. GTDB lineage: Bacteria > Chloroflexota > Limnocylindria > Limnocylindrales > CSP1-4 > UBA5189. The sequence goes on along the minus strand of JACVXW010000156.1, from coordinate 448 downwards.
GCCGTGTCCCGCCGACGGCTCGAGGTCCGCGCCGGCGGAGCCGATCGGGGGGACCGCCGCGCCAACGACTGATCCGTTGCTCCAAGGGCCCGGCGCACGCCGGGCCCTCTGGGGTCAGCCGCAGAAGCGACGAACGGCGTCGTACAGGACGGGCAGGCCCCAGCGGAGCGCATCGAGCGAGACCCGCTCGTCAACCCCGTGGTACCGCTCGAGGTAGGCCTCGCCGGCGTCCAGCCGGAGCGGGGAGAACCCGTAGGCGGGCACGTCCAGACGCATGAGGTGCTTGTTGTCCGTCGCGAATGGCGCCATGACGGGCAGTGGAACGCCGTCGGGATCATGGTCCGTGATCGCTCGGACGAGCACGCCGTACAGCTCCGAATCGACCGCCGCGACCACCGGCGGCGCCGTGGACAGGAGCTCGATGGTACAGTCCGCCGCGAGGTCCGGG
>JACVXW010000155.1 GCA_015661135.1 Chloroflexota bacterium | reverse complement strand
CCAGGGATCGTTCAGCAGGCCACGGGCAAGGTTCATCTTCTGGCGCTGGCCGGTGGACAGGGTGCTGACACGCTGGACGCGCTGCTCCGCCAGCCCGACCGCCTCGATGAGCTCGTCCACGCGGCGCCAGCCCTCGGCTCCGGCCAGCCCGTAGAACTGGGTGAACATCCAGAGCTGCTCGCGAACCGTGAGGATCCCGTAGCCGGACTGCTCCCCGCCGGCCACCATGTTCATGATCCGCCGGATCTTCTTCGTCTCGCGCTCGACATCGAAGCCGAAGACCTGCGCCGTACCGGACGACGGCAGGAGCAGGGTCGTCAGGATCTTGATCAGCGTGGTCTTGCCGGCGCCGTTTGGGCCGAGGAGCCCGAACAGCTCGCCCGGCGGCACCGCAAGGTCCACACCATCAAGCGCCACGATCGGGGTCGGCTTGGCGGCGTATACCCGCCGGACGAGGCGAGTCTCGATGGCGAGCGGCGGCATGACTCCGGTCACGGTCAGGCGGCGCCACCCAGACGCGCCGCGATCTCGCCGGCGACGCGGGCGTCGTTGACGATGAGTGCGGTGTTGGCCCGGACCGATGCCCCGTCGGTGATCTCGGCGATCCTCGCCAGCAGCCACGGCGTCAGCGCCGGCCCGTGTACGCCGGCCTCGTCTGCCTCGCGCGCTGCCCGCGCGGCCACCGCCCGCGCAATGTCGTCGGGGAGTGCCACCTCGGCGGGGACCGGCACGCAGATGACGATCGCGCTGCCGAGCCCGAGTGCCAGATGCGCTGCCGCCAGATCCGCCGCTGCGGCAACGTCCGGCACGCTCCACGGTGCCCGGATCCCGGACGAGCGAGCGGTGAAGCCCGGCAGCTCGGTCTGGCCGACGGCCACCACGGGCACCCCGCGCGTCTCGAGAACCTCGAGCGTGGCCGGGACGTCCAGGATCGACTTCGGGCCGGCACAGACGACGACCATCGGCGTCTTCGCCAGCTCCTCTAGGTCGGACGAGATGTCGAAGGTCGGCGGGATCGTCGCGTCGGGCCCGCCGAGCGCGCCGCGGTGCACGCCGCCGATCCCGCCCGTCGCCAAGACTCGGATCCCGGCCGCGTGGGCGGCGATCATCGTCGCGGACACGGTGGTCGCGGACCAGCCGGGGCGCGTGAGCGCGGCCGAGGCCGTGTCGTCCAGCCCCACGAGGACGCGGCCGTCGCGGATCGCAACGGTGGCCGGCACGGCGCCGGATTCGCGAACGGCCGCTTCCGACGCGCGGGCAACCTCCACGTTCTGCGGGTACGGCAGGCCGTGGCTGATGAGCGTGGATTCGAGCGCAACCACGGGCCGCCCTTCGGCGAGGGCGGCGGCGACCTCGGGCTGGACGAGCAGTCGGTCGACCAGGGATCCGGTCATGGCGTGCGGGTCATCCGGGAGGGAGCTCCTGCTTCGACGTCGTCAGCTGCCGGGCTGCCGTCCGATGGCCGGTCATGGTGGCACGATGCAGCGCGTCGGGGACCGTGTGCCCGGCCGATCGTGCCGTCAGCCAGCCGGCGATGAACCCGGCGCTGAAGGCGTCGCCGGCGCCTGTCGTGTCGGCGGCGGCGACTCTGGGCGTGGCGACGTCGAACTGCAGCGCCTCGCCGTCACCGTCGCGGGCGATCACACGCGCCCCGCGTGATCCGAGCTTGATGACCGCGATCGAGGCATGCTCGAGAATCCCCTCAGCTGCGTGCCGACCGAGGAACCCCTCCACCTCGGCCTCCGTCGCGAACAGGATGTCCGGCGCCACCGAGGCGACGAGCTCCCGGGCGGCGCGTCGGCCCTCCGCAAGCAGCGGTCCGATCGAGGAAAGATCCAGGGACACCTGGGCGGCGCCCGCGGCACCAGCGGCGGTGGCCGCCCGGCCCCGAGCCTTGGCCACGGCCGCGCGCGCGGTGGACGCAATGGGCTCGCCCATGAGCGAATAGGCCGGCACGTGGATCAGGTTCAGGCCGGCGAACCACTCGTCCCGAAGGTGATCCGGCCGCAGCGCGAGGGCTGCCCGGCGGTCCGCAACGAACGAACGCTCGCCCCCTGGCGAGACGAGAGCTGGATGAAGAGGCTCCGTCCGGCCCCGTCGCGCCCGACCGCGCACACGAGCTGGGTGTCAACCCCGAGCCGGGCGAGCCAGCGCGCCGTGTTGGCGGCCGAGCCGCCCTGGCGGATCCCGACCGCCCCGGGCACGTCCGTGCCTGGCTCAATGGGCTGACTCGGCGCCAGGACGACATCGAGAACGAGGTCGCCCAGGACGAGGACGCGGGGCTTCGCATCGGGCTGTGGCACGGGTCGATGGTATCGGGGTCTGGGCCGTCCGGCGCTGGTAGGCTTCTCGGGATGCCCACCTTGATCCCCCGTCTCGAGCGGCTCGCGATCGACACGATCCGGACGCTGTCCATCGATGGGGTCCAGAAGGCGAACTCGGGGCACCCAGGCGCGCCGATGGGCGCCGCCCCCATGGCCTACGCGCTCTGGGCCCGTTTCCTTCGTCACTCACCGGCGAACCCGGAATGGCCGGATCGGGACCGGTTTGTCCTCTCGGCCGGGCACGCTTCCATGCTGCTGTACGCACTCCTCCACCTGACCGGGTACGACCTGACCCTCGACGACCTCAAGTCCTTCCGCCAATGGGGCTCCAGGACGCCGGGCCACCCCGAGTACGGACTCACGCCGGGCGTGGAGGCGACCACCGGGCCGCTCGGCCAGGGCTTCACGAACGCCGTCGGGATGGCGATCGCCGAGCGCCGCCTGGCCGCGGAATTCAATCGGCCGGGCCACGAGGTCGTGGACCATCACACCTATGTGATCGCCAGTGACGGCGATCTCCAGGAGGGCATCGCCTCGGAGGCGGCGAGCCTGGCCGGCCATCTGCGTCTCGGCAGGCTCGTGGTCCTGTATGACGACAACCACATCCAGCTGGACGGGCCCACGGACATGGCCTGGTCGGAGGACGTGCTCGCCCGGTTCGATGCCTATGGATGGCATACCCGGCGCGTCACCGACGGCAACGACGTCGGGGCAATCGCCGATGCCATCGAGGCTGCCCGGGCGGATGAGCGGCCATCGCTCATCGCCGTTCGCACCCACATCGGGTTCGGCAGCCCGAACCGGCAGGACACGCAGAAGGCCCACGGTGCGGCGCTTGGCGAGGACGAGGTCCGCCTCACGAAGCTCGCCTATGGCTGGGATCCGGACGCGCAGTTCCTCGTGCCGGACGAGGCGCTCGCGGTCTTCCGCGCCGCCGTCCCGGCGGGCGAGGCGCTCGTGGCCGCGTGGGAGGACCGGATGTCCGGCTACGCCGCGGCGTTTCCGGCCGAGGCCGCGGAATTCCGGCGCCGCGTCGCCGGCGACCTGCGCGACGGCTGGGACGCAGGCCTGAAGACCTACACCCTCGGCGAGGACTTCGCCACGCGCCAGGCGAGCCAGGCGGCCATTGCCGCGCTCGTCGGGCCGGTGCCGGAGCTGTTCGGTGGCGCAGCCGATCTCTCGGAATCCAACCTCACCGATGTAAGGGGCGCCGGCGACTTCAGGGCCGGGCCGGATGGCGCGGCCGGGCGAAACCTGCGGTTCGGTGTCCGGGAGCACGCCATGGGCGGCATCGCGAACGGGATCGCGCTCCACGGCGGGTTCATCCCGTACGCGGCCACCTTCCTGACGTTCAGCGACTACATGCGGGGATCCGTTCGTCTCGCGGCGCTGTCCGGGCTCCACGTGATCTACGTCTGGACCCACGACTCCGTGGGGCTCGGCGAGGACGGCCCCACCCACCAGCCGGTGGAGCACTACGCCGCCCTGCGGGCGATCCCGAACCTGTGGTTCGTCCGGCCCGGCGATGCCAACGAGGCCACCGCCGCGTGGGCGCTCGCCGTGGAGCGGCGCGACGGTCCGGTGGCCCTCGCCCTGACGCGGCAGAAGCTGCCGACGCTCGCGGGCACGGCGGAGCGGGCTCGCGAGGGCCTGCGCCGCGGCGGCTACGTCCTCCGGCCAGCCTCCAGCGAGGCGCGCGGCGGAATGCCGGCGATCATCCTCATCGCGACCGGCTCGGAGCTGCAGCTCGCGATGGGCGCGGCCGAGGCGCTGGATTCGGAGGGGATGCCGGCGCGGGTGGTGTCGCTCCCCTGCTGGGAACGGTTCGATGCCCAGGACGCGGCCTACCGCGAATCCGTGCTGTCACGCGCGGTCACGGCACGGGTGACGATCGAAGCCGGCGTCTCCCTCGGCTGGGAGCGGTACGCCGGCGACCACGGGGCGATCATCGGCATCGACCACTTCGGCGCGTCCGCGCCCGCCGGGGCAATCTTCACGGCGTTCGGTTTCACGGTCGCCCGGGTCGTGGACGTCGCGCGACAGGTCGCGAGCGGCTCGCTCCGCGGGCGCCTGCCGACGCTTGACTGGGGTCACGGCTGATGCCTTGCGCGTGGTCACTTCGACCGAGTATCCTTTACTCATGGCCGACAAAGTAAAGGTCCGAAGGCGCCGCGGGTACACGCGCGTGAGCGGCAAACACCAGATCACGATCCCCGTCGATGCCCTGGCGAAGGCCGGAATCCAGGTCGGTGATCAGCTTCGCGTCGATGTCCGAGGCAACGAGATCGTGCTTGCTCCCGAGACCGACGTCCTCGAGCGGTACTCCGGCATCTTCGACGGGGTCTACCCGCCGGGATACCTCGATGAGCTGCGTGACGAGTGGGAGTGACGGTCCTGGACGCCGGCGTCGTGATCGCGCTCCTCGAACGGCGTGACGCTCATCGCCCTGCCGCGCGCTCAGCGCTCACGGATGCCCGGGAACGTGGTGACCAGCTCGTCCTGCCGGCGAGCGCATACTCGGAAGCCCTCGTCGGTGCCATCCGCACCGGACCCGAGGCGCGGGCGAAGGTCGATCAGTTCCTGGACGAGCTGCCGGCCACGATCGCGCCCGTGAGCCGATCGATCGCCGCGGAGGCGGCTCACATGCGGGCGTCGCACGGTCGAACGCTCCGCCTGCCCGACGCGCTCGTCCTGGCGACGGCTCGCGTCATCGGCGCCGATCGCGTCGTCACGACGGACACCGGTCTTCCCGACGTCGGGCTCCCGGTCGACGTTATCGGAACCTGACGATGCGCATTGCCTTCGCGGCCGACCATGCCGGAGCCGCCCTCAAGGCGGAGCTCCTTCGACGGACCGGGGCGGCCGGTCTGGGTCATGAGTTGATCGATCTCGGCGGCGACGGCTCGGATCCCAACGACGACTACCCGGACTTCGCCCGTCGGCTCGGCAGCGCGATCCGCGACGGCGGCGCCGATCGCGGCATCCTCATCTGCGGCTCGGGTGTCGGTGCGTCCGTGGCGGCCAACAAGATTCGCGGCGTCCGCGCCGCCGTCTGCCACGACACCTACTCGGCCCATCAGGGCGTCGAGCACGACGACATGAACGTGCTGACGCTCGGCGCCCGCGTCGTCGGCGCCGAGCCGGCGTTCGAGGCCGCGATCGCATTCCTGCGCGCCCGCTTCTCCGGCGAGCCGCGCCACGTTCGCCGCCTGGACAAGGTGCTCGCCATCGAGGCCGAGCAGGGCTGACCCGATGAGCGCGGAGTTCGACCTTCGCCTCGCTCCCGGGGACGAGGCCCGATTGGCGGCTGTCGTGGCGCACGCCCGGCGCGACAACTGGGCGCAGCGCCTCATGGATCGCGATACCTCGCTCTGGTCGGGCGATCCTGCCGTCCGGGCCACGATCGCCGACCGGCTCGGCTGGCTGGACGCCCCGGGGCACTTCACGGACCAGATCGCTGCGCTCGAGGGGTTCGGCGACGGGGTCCGGGTCGCCGGCTTCCGGACCGCAGTGGTCATGGGGATGGGCGGCTCCAGCCTCGCGCCCGAGGTTCTCCATCGGACGTTCGGGACGGCCGAGGGCTACCTCGACCTGCG
>JACVXW010000028.1 GCA_015661135.1 Chloroflexota bacterium | reverse complement strand
GAGCGCCTGACCCTCGTCCTGCCGGCCTACAACGAGGCGGGAAGGATCGGGCCGGCCCTCGACGAGCTGTTCGCCTGGCTCGGCGAAGCGGCGACGGGCGCGGAACCGCTGCTCCCCCCGGCGATCCGCGTCCTCGTCGTTGATGACGGCAGCACGGACGCCACGGCCCACCTGGTCCTGGACCGGCCGGAGTCGGCCGTGCCCGAGGATGCGCCGCTCCGCCTCGAGCTCCTGCGCGTGCCCCACGGGGGCAAGGGCGCGGCGGTCCGCGCGGGGATGCTCGCCGCGGACGGCGACGTCATCGTGTTCGCGGACGCGGACATGGCCACGCCGCCGGACCAGGTGCCGCGGCTCCTCGCCGCGCTCGCCGAACACGACGTCGCGCTCGGCAGCCGGATCCAGGCGGACGGCTCGGACATGCGCGCCTCGCAGCCCGGCTATCGGCGGTTCCTGGGCCGGGTCTTCCACGCGCTCGCTTCCGTCTGGGTCGTCGGCCAGGTCCAGGACACCCAGTGCGGGTTCAAGGGGTTCCGGCGCGCCGCGGCGCGCGAGATCTTCTCGCGCCAGGCGATCACCTCGATCGTCTTCGACGTCGAGCTCATCCACCTCGCCCGGCGCCTCCGCTGCCGCGTCGCCGTGGTGCCGATCCGCTGGGAGGATCGCCGCGGATCTCGAATGCGGCCGGGGCCGGCGCTCGCGCTGCGGGTCGCGTGGGACCTCTTCCGGGTCCCCTTCCTGCATCGTCGCGTCCGGTGATGACCGCGGACCGCGGCGTGCATCGATGAACCGCGACCGGCTCGTCGCCGCCGTCCTCCCCGTTGCGGCGATCGCCACGCTGCTCCTTGTCACCGGCGCGGCGGCGGCCGCTTCCTCGGAGGCCGGCACTTCGAGGTCACCGGCGCGTTCGGGCTCTTCTACTACCCGCCGCCGTTCGTGCTCCTCGCGGCCCCGCTCTCCGTCCTGGACCCGGCGATCGCGGCGTGGGTCTTCACCGGGATTCTGGTCGTCACCTTCGCGGCAGCCGTGGCGATCCTGCCGGTCAGTCCCACGATCCGGTGGGGGATCCTGCTCCTGGGCGGGCTCTCGTGGCCGCTGGTCTATGCGATCAAGCTGGGCCAGGTGGGGCCGATCCTGCTGCTGACGTTCGCGATCGGCTGGCGCTGGATGGATCGACCCTGGCGCCTGGGCGCCGCGACGGCGGTCGGCACGGCCATCAAGATCCAGCCGGCCCTCCTCTTCGGCTGGGCCGTGGTCACCGGCCGTCGACGGGCGGCTGTCCTGGGGCTCGCGGTGTTTGCGGTCCTGGCCGTCCTCGCGACGATCGTCGCCGGCCCATCGTCATGGGTGGACCAGGCCACGCTGCTGGCCCGGGTCAGCAAGCCGATCGACACGCCTCACAACTTCACGCCAGGCCGGCTCGCCTTCGAGGCCGGCCTGGACAGGACGGCCGCCTGGGCCGTCCAGATCGCGAACTGGGCACTCGTCGGCGCAGTCGTGCTGTGGGCGACGCTGCGATGCGCGCCGGTGGCCTCGTACCTCGCGGTCGTGGTGGCGTCCCAGCTGATCTCGCCGATCCTCTGGGATCACTACGCGCTGATGCTCCTCCTGCCGGTCGCCTGGCTCCTCTCGCGCGGGCAGCGCTGGGCCGTGATCATCCCGCTGCTTACTTCCGTCATCGCCGTTGGGTCAATTCCGCCAATCACCTACCCGCTTGCATACTGGATCACGCTGCTCGCCGTGGTCCGCGAGGGACGCAGACAGGGTCCCCACGAACCGTTGCCTCGGCAACCACTTGCGGGAACCGATGCTATCCTCGCCGGGTGACCCCCTCCGCCATCGATACGGAACCTGCCTGTCCTGAGATCCAGAGCGGCAGCCGAAGCGTCGTGTCCGCCGCGAATGGCGCGCTCCGCATCCAGCCGGCGACCATCGAGGGGATCCCCCAGGCGACCTGGAACCGGCTGGCGGCTGCGAATCCATGGGCGACGCCCTTCTCCGCCTGGGCATTCCGCGATCCTGCCGCTGATGCACCGCCACGAGGTGGAGGCGGAGGACGCCGTTCGACACACGACGATGCGCCACGAGCAGGGCCTGCCGCTCACGCCCGTCCCGCCGACCGCCAAGGCGATCTTCTTCGGGGCGTCGTACCACGCGGACTACGCGACGATCCTGACCCGGCCGGGGGACATGGACCGCGTCGCGGACGCACTTGCCGATCATCTCGTGGACGCGACCCGGCCGGGCGGCTCCGACGATCCGTGGGACGCGCTGGACCTCCGCCGGCTGCGCTGCGCCGATCCCATCACCACCGCCCTCGCCGACGCGCTGCGCCACCGGGCCCGGACCGAGGGTTGGACCGTCACCGTGGAGCGCGAGGACGTCTGCCCGGTCGCCCACCTGCCGGCCGGCGGCACGATCGACGACTACCTCGCCACGCTCGGCAAGAAGGAGCGCCACGAGATCCGGCGCAAGGTCCGTCGCGCCGAGGCTGCCGGCGAGGTGGCGCTGGAGGAATCCCGCGATCCCCTGGGCGACCTCGAGGCGTTCATCGACCTCCACCAGCGGCGCTGGGGTACCGAGGGCCTCTTCCCGGCAACTCCCGGCGGCGCCCAGAGCCGGGTCCAGTTCCGTCGGCTGTTCGAGCTGTTCGGTCCAGACGGGGCCCTTCGACTGAGCTTCCTCACGGTCGGCGGCCAACGCATCGCCGCGGCGGTCCATTTCGAGACATCGGATGCGCTGCTGTACTACAACGCCGGCGTGGACCCGGACGCCCGCGACCTGTCGCCGGGGGTCGTGATGGTGGAGCGGCTCGTTCGCCGGGCCCTGGAGAGCGGCCGGCGGCGGCTGGACTTCCTGCGCGGGGACGAGGGCTACAAGTACGAGTGGGGCGCCGTGGACGAACCCATCCAGCGGCTGCTGGTCCGGCGGTCGGTCGCCTGATGGGCAGGCCCCTCGCCAGCGATCCCTGCTACACGCCGGTCATTCGCCCGCCCCTGCCCTTTGGCCGGGATCGGATCCGGGTGGTGGAGCTGCTGGCCACCGGCACGAACGGCGGCGCCCAGGAGCACGTCCTCAACCTCGTCTCGCGGATCGACCGTGAGCGCTTCGATGTCTCAATCTGCTCGCTCTCCCCGGGGAGCGGCGTCCGCAAACTGGAGCGGGCCGGGTTCGATGTCTGCGTGATCGACGTCCCCGACGATGCGCTCGCCGTGGAGGCCGTGGCGGCGCACCTGGCTGCGGTCCGCGCCGACGTCGTCCACAACCACATGTATCGGGCCGAGGTGATCGGGACGCAGGCCGCCTGGCGCGTGGCCGAGACGGGCCTGGCGCGGCCGTATGTCGTGGGCACCGTCCACTCGTCCCGCGTCCGTTCGGACGAGGATCGGGCACTCATCCGGCGCCTGACGCCGCGGATGGACCACCTCGTCGCGGTCTCGACATCGATCGTCCACAAGATTGCTGACGAGGGCCGCGTTGGGGCGCCGGTCACGCTCATCTACAACGGCGTGGACCTCGAGCGGTATGACCACGAGGCGCCGTGCTGCACGCTCCGCGAGGAATACGGCCTGCCGGCCGAAGGGCCGATCGTCGGCGTCGTCGCCCGCCTGGAGGCCGAGAAGGGGCACCCGACCCTCATCGACGCCTGGGTCAGAGTGCGTGCCGACGTGCCCGACGCCACGCTCCTCGTGATCGGCGAGGGCAGCCGGCGCGAGGCGCTCGAGTTGCAGGTGCGGGACCTGGGCATGGAGCGCTCCATCGTCTTTACCGGGCGCCGGGACGATGTTCCGGCCGTCACGGCAGCGCTCGATGTCGCCGTCCTGCCGTCCTATCGCGAGGCCCAGGGCCTCACGATCCTTGAGGCGATGGCCCTCTCCCGGCCGGTCGTCGCCTCCAACGTCGGCGGCATCCCGGAGATGATCCAGGACGGCGTGACCGGGCTCCTGGTCCCGCCCCACGATCCCATTGCCCTCGCTGCCGCGATCCTGCGGCTTCTGGACGACCATCCGCTCGCGGACACGCTGGGCCGGGCCGGCCACGATCTCGTCCACGAGCGCTTCTGCGTGGAGCTGATGGCCCGCGGCGTGGAGACGATCTACGACGAGTCCCTGGCCGCCGTTGCGGCCGTCGCCGTCTAGGCCCGTCGGCACGGACGTCAGCGTGACGACGGCGTGACGACCGCGGAGGCGCCTGCGTGACGACTGCGGAGGCGCCTGCCCGCCGATCCCGGGATCGGCTGCTTCGCCCGACGCTGCCGGAGCTCTGGACGTTTCTCGCGGTCGCGCTGCCCGTGCTCGGTGCCCTCATCGCCACCCTCCCGACCGTCGACCTCGCCTATCAGCTCCGGGCAGGCGCGGCCATCCTCGCCGGGGACGGGATCCCCGCGACCGATACATGGACCTTCACGGCGGCCGGGGCTCCGTGGCTGGACCAGCAATGGGGGGCCCAGGTCGTCCTGGCGGCGATCTTCGGAGTCACCGGCTGGACGGGACTCGCCGTCGTGCGCGCGGCTCTGGTCGCGCTGGTCTTCGGGCTCACGCTGGTCGCGATCCGGCGACGGGCGCCCGGCATCGGGCCGCGGACGGCTGCCCTGCTGACCATCGCCGCGTTCATCGTCGCGTCACCGGCGCTCGCCCTCCGGCCGCAGCTGCTGGGCGTGGCCTGCTTCGTGGCCACGATCGCGCTCCTCGCCGTGCGCCGCGCGCAGCCTCGGGCCATCTGGCTCGTCCCGATCGTTGCGATCGCCTGGGCGAACCTCCACGGCAGTTTCATCCTCGCCCCTCTGCTCGTGGGCCTCGCCTGGCTGGAAGACCTCCACAGCCGCGCGCCCCGGGCCCGGACCTCGCTCGCGGTGCTCATCGCCTCGACCGCCGGCACGCTCGTGACGCCGTTCGGCCTCGGGGCCTGGGCGTACGCGGCCAGCCTTGCGACCAATCGCGAGGTCACGGCCCGGGTCAGCGAGTGGCGGCCCACCACGCTCGTGGATGTTCCCGGCGTCCTCTTCTGGGCCAGCGTCGTCCTCGTTGCAATCGCCGTCCTTGTTCTCTGGCGACGCCGTCCGGGCGCCGCGCCGTGGCCGATGGTGCTCACGCTCATCGGGTTCGCAGGGCTGGGGGCCGTCACGGCCCGCGGTATCGCGTGGTGGTCGATCGTCGCCGTCGTGACCCTCGCAAGCATGGCGCGCCCGCTGCCGCGCCTGGACAGCGCCTCGCCGCTGCCGCCCGCCCGAACCGTCCGTGGCAGCGCGATCAACCTCGGCGTGGCCGCCGCGCTCGTCCTTGCCGGCACTGCCCTCCTGCCGATCTGGCGGCCGATCGATCAGGGCCTCCGGGCGCCGAGCGGCCTCCTGGCCTATGCGCCGGCCGGCATCACCGCCGCCCTCCGCGACCTCGCCGGCGCCGAGGACCGCGTGTGGAACCCCCAAGTGTGGGGTTCCTGGTTCGAGTTCGCCGTCCCCGCGCCGCTCTACGCCCTCGATTCGCGGATCGAAGTGATCCCGCCGAACGTCTGGGCGGACGCTGAGACGATCGCGGGCGCCGGCAAGGGCTGGGATCGGCTCCTGGATGACCGGGGGGTCACGATCGTGGTCATCCAGGAGGGGGAGGCCCCGGCTCTCAGCGATGCCCTGCACGCGTCGGATGCGTGGGCGCTGCGCTATTCGGACGCCGATGGCACCGTCTGGTTGCGGCTCGTCCGACAGTGAGAGAACCCGCCCGGCTATCCTCACGACCATGACCGCGCTCCCCGCTCCGCCGGAGCTGGACGTCGTGGTCCTCGGGGGCGGGGGCCACGTGGGCCTGCCCCTGTCCCTCGTCCTGGCCGACACGGGCGCTCGCGTCGGCATCCTCGATCGTGACGGGGACAAGCTGGGCCGGCTGGCGGCCGGCGAAATGCCGTTCATGGAAGCGGGCGCAGACGACCTGCTGGCCCGGGTCCTGCCGTCCGGGCGCCTGGAGCTGAGCACGGACCCGGCCATGGTGGCCCGCACGGAGACCGTCATCGTGGTCGTCGGGACGCCGGTGGACGAATTCCTGGGACCCTCGATGGGGGTCTTCGAGGAGAGCGTGGACGAGATTGCCCCGCACCTCCGGCCCGGCACCTTGATCGTCCTTCGGAGCACGGTCTACCCCGGCACGACGGCCTATGTGAAGGAGCGTTTCCGCGAGCACGGCTGCGAGGTTCAGGTCGCGTTCTGCCCGGAGCGGATTGCCGAGGGCCACGCCCTGGATGAGCTCCGGTCCCTGCCCCAGATCATCGGCGCGGATGACGCGGTCGCCGGCGAACGGGCCCAGGCGGTCTTCGCCCGGTTCGCCACAACCTTTGTCCGGACGACCAGCCGCGAGGCGGAACTCGCCAAGCTATTTACGAATACCTGGCGGTACATGAAGTTCGCCGTCGCGAACCAGTTCCTGATGATCGCCGAGCAGGCCGGCGTGGACTACACGAACGTCCTCCGCGCGGTCCGCCAGGACTACCCGCGGGCGGCGGACCTGCCCGGCCCCGGCTTCGCGGCCGGGCCGTGCCTGTTCAAGGACACGATGCAGCTGGCCGCCTTCACCACGGACCACTTCCCGCTCGGCCAGGCCGCCGTCCAGGTGAACGAGGGCATGCCGGCGTTCATCGTGGAACGGCTGCGTGGCCGGTACGGTGACCTGACCGGGCGGCGGATCGGGATCCTGGGGATGGCCTTCAAGGCCGAATCGGACGATCCCCGGGCCTCGCTCTCGTACAAGCTGCGCAAGCTCCTGACCTGGGCCGGCGCCGAGGTGCTGGCCACGGATCCGTACGTCCGCGACGACCGGCTCACCCCGCTCGCCGAGGTCCTCGCCCGGAGCGAGATCCTGATCCTGGGTGCGCCACACGCCGCGTATCGGACACTCGATGTCGGCGGGCGGGACGTCGTGGACGTCTGGGGCGCGATGGGCGAGGGGATCCGCCTGTGACCCGGCGCTCGCACCGGTGAAGGTGCTCGTCACCGGCGCGGCCGGGTTCATCAACGGCTACCTGATCCCGGAGCTCCTGGCCGCCGGACACGAGGTCGTCGGCGTGGACGACTTCTCCAAGTACGGCCCCCTGACCCGCTCCTACGACTCCGATCCAGGCTACCGGTTCGTGGAGGGCGACGCCAAGGACGCCGATCTCCTGCGCGAGCTGGCGGCCGGTTGCGACCAGGTCGTGGCGGCCGCGGCCATGATCGGCGGCATCAGCTACTTCCACCAGTTCGCCTACGACCTGCTGGCGGAGAACGAGCGGATCCTGGCGTCCACCTTCGATGCCGCGATCGACGCCCACCGCGCGGGGACCCTCGAACGGATCGTCGTCGTCAGCTCGTCGATGGTCTACGAGTCCGCCGCCGTCTTCCCGACCCCCGAGGGCGCCCAGCTGACCTCGCCGCCGCCGATCTCCACCTACGGCTTCCAGAAGCTCGCCTCCGAATACTTCGCCCGGGGGGCCCTGGAGCAATACGGCCTGCCGTACTCGATCGTGCGGCCCTTCAACTGCGTCGGGATCGGCGAGCGACGGGCCCGTCGCGACGCGGACGTCATGTCCGGCAACGTCAAGCTGGCCCTGAGTCACGTGGTCCCGGACCTCGTCCTGAAGGCCCTCAAGGGCCAGGATCCGCTCCACATCCTGGGCGACGGATCGCAGGTCCGGCACTACACCTACGGCGGCGACCTCGCCCACGGGATCCGGCTGGTCATGGAGGCGCCGGCCATGGTCAACGAGGACGTCAACCTCTCGACGGCCACCTCCACGACCGTCCTGGAGCTGGCCGAACTGGTCTGGCGCGCCGTCCACGGCCCGAATCGGCCGTTCCGCTACACCTCCGATCCGCCCTTCGAGCACGACGTCCAGCGCCGCGTCCCGGATGTCCGGAAGGCGCTCGATGTCCTGGGTTTCGAGGCGGCGACCACGCTCCCGGCCATGCTCGACGAGGTGGTCCCGTGGATCCGCGCAGAGGTGGAGGCCGGCCGGCTGTGACGTCCGGAGGCGCGACTGGGGGGGCGCCGGAGCTCTCGATCGTCATTCCCGTCTTCAACGAAGGCGAGCGGGTGGAGCCCGTGCTCCGTGCTCTCGCGGCCAGCGTCCGGACGCCGAAGGAAATCATCATCGTCTGGGACTTCGATGCCGATAGCACCCGGCCCGTGGTCGAGCGCCTGGGGCTCGAACTGCCGGACCTGCGAGGCCACCGCAACGATCTGGGTCGCGGGGTCCTCAACGCGATGCGTGCCGGCATCGCCGTCTCACGCGGCTCGCTGGTCCTGATCTCCATGGCAGACGGCTCGGATGAGCCCGATGTCGTCGATCCGATGGTCGTGCTCGCCCGCGAGGGGGCGGCGGTGGTCTCGGCTTCGCGCTACATGCGCGGCGGTCGCCAGGTCGGCGGGCCGCCCGTCAAGCGGCTGCTCAGCCGCGTGGCCGGCCTCACGCTCCACTGGTTCGGGGGCGTCGGGACCCACGACCCGACGAACAACTTCAAGCTCTACCGGCGCGACTTCCTCGACTCGATCACGATCGAGAGCGAAGCCGGGTTCGAGCTGGCCCTCGAACTGACGGTCAAGGCGACGCTCGCTGGTCGGCGCGTTTCCGAAGTCCCCACGACCTGGCGGGACCGAACTGCCGGGGAGAGCCGCTTCCGCCTCCGCCAGTGGCTTCCCCACTACCTCCGCTGGTACCTGGCCGCGCTCCGCGGCCGGATCCGGATGCGACGCTAGGTCGAGGCGTCCTCGGAGGGGGACTCGACCTGGCCGGGATCGCGATTCCGGGCGTTCCAAACGGCGCCGAAGGTGCCCAAGCCCCGGTCTCGGGGAATCCAGCGATTCGGGATCCAGCTCCATGGGTCGACCCGGTGCTGGATCGCACGGGCGATTGCCAGGGCGATCACCGCAACCGCAGCAGGTGCCGGCACGGGCAAGAGAGTGACCAGCGCAAGGATGGGGCTGCCCACCGGCAGCATGAAGACGCTGTAGTGCACCTGTGTCGCCGGCCACAGGGCCGGGATCAGGAGCCACGCACCATCGCGTCGGCCGATCAGGACGAGGGCAAGGACCGTCGGGGGCACCAACCACGGGGTTGCCCAGGGAGATCCGATCCCGTCGCCGGCTTGCTGGATGAGGCGCGCACTGATCTCGGGCAGTTGCTGCAGGTACAGCTCCCATGGCAGGAGCGGGATCGTCGCGACGAGGGCGACGAGGCCAGCAATCACGGCTCCTCGGCGGCCCAGGAAGATGGCCGGCACGATGGCGTAGAGCTTGGCGAGGGTGGCGATCGCCGCCCCGAGGGCCCCCCATCCGGATCGTCCACGAATGGCCCCGAGCACCAGGGCCAGGGCGAGCAGGTCAAAGCTCCCGACAAGGACCCCCTCGAGAACGGGGATCGAGAGGAGCCACCACCAGCCGACACGAGCGACGCGGACGGCTGCCATCGCCGCGACCAGTGCAATCAGTACCGACACCCCTCCGGCTGCCTCAGGTGCCAGAAGGGCGAGCGGAAGGGCCGCAAGGAGCGACGGAGGTGGCGCCGTCAGCCTGATGTCCTGCACTGCGACTGCCCAGGGGTCACCTCCCTCGAGCCACGCTCGCGCGGCTGCGGCGTAGACCCGCCCGTCGATGCTGAGTGCCGGCGACACGGCCAGATGAATGAGCAAGTACCCCAGGCCCACGGCCATGATCCCGCCGATCGCGACCCATCGAAGTTCAGGTACTCTGTCGAGGGTCCTCACGGGATTGCCTCCGGTTCGAAGTGCGGGGGGCCCTCCACGATCCGGCGCCGGGCTTCGGTCAGATCCTCCTCCTGGATCGGCGCGACGGCCCACGGCACGAGGACGTCGGCCAGGGGCGAGCCAAAGTCGGCCACGAGTTGCCGCATGACGAGCGGAGCCGGAACGAGGATCAGGTCTCGCGACGCCTCGATTTCAGTAAGTTGTCGAGGTGGCAGTGACTCGACGATCAGGGCTCTCGTGATCGAAGCACGATCCACGAACAGCGTCCGCCCCACGACGAGCAGCTGGAGGTTCCACGTCAGGGCGATGGTCACGAGCACGGGTCCGACCGCCATCGCAGCTACCCGATCGAGGCGACGGTGGCTGGTTCGCCTGACCGCGCCGAACCGGGAGAGAACTGGCCCAATGACGAGCGCGAGGACCGCGACCGTGAGGATCCCGGAGACGTACGTGTACCGGGAGTAGTCGACCTGATCGATGGTCACGCCGGCACGGGACACGCCGATCAGGGCGTACTGGAGGCTCACCGCGATCAGCAAACCGCCGATGAGGGGCGAGACCCGAGCGCCCCGCGCGAGGCCCACGGCGGCCGCGCCTGCGGCGAGGACCACGAGGCCCGGACCGAGCGCCGCGAGGCCGGTGGCCGCTCCGAGCGCTGCTTCGAAGCCGCCGAAGATGAAGCTTGGGATTGCGGCCAGCGACGACGGGGCAAGTGGTTCCCGAAAGACGCCGATTCCTGAGCGCCCGACAAGCAGGAACCAGGCTGCATAGGCACCACTCGGCACGGCGACGACCCACAGCGAGCGCCGCCGGGCAGGCTCTACCAGCAGCATGAAGCCGGCCGCCGCGATGAAGAACAGGCCCACACCCGACGTCATGACCCCGATGAGCAGGGCCATTGCTGCCAGAACGGCCCGCGGCGTGGTCGGGGCTTGATCCAGCGCATCAAGGGCAACCAGGCCCGCAAGCATGGCGCCGACGAACCCAATCTGGAACCCCCAGTACAGGTTCTCGAAACCCGCGCCGAAGAAGAGCACCACGCTCGCCGCGGCAAGGGCGGCGCGCGGGCCGACCCCCCGATCCACGATCCGGAAGATCATCCAGGCGACGAGGACGTGGAGGACCGCCACCAGCAGGAGGTAGGGAACATAGGACCGGAGGCCGACCGTTTCGATCAACGCCCGATAGGCGAGGATCGCGACGGTTGACCAATGCTCGTTGTGCGGCGCCCACCAGGTTCCCGGGTCGCCCAGGCTGCGATCGGTGATGAACGCCCACTCATCCGACCAGAAGGTGAGCCCGCGACCGAACCACAGGATCGTGCCGAGGGCGGCGGCGGCGAGCACCAGGAAGACGCTTAGCGCGCCTCTGGACCCAGGTCTAGTCAGCACGGCGCCGCAGGCCCCACAGGGTCGCCCCGAGCACGGCCGTGATCGCCACCGAGCCGGCAATGCCGAGCGGGCCGGACACGGGGATCCATGCGCCGGGCCCTCCGGTCGGCGGGACTGCCGCGACGAGGTTCAGGGTGACGGCCACGGACAGCACGATCCAGGTCCCCACGGCCAGGCGGTTCGGCCAGGCAAGGAGCAGGAAGATCAGCGCGGGGTAGGCGTAACGCTCGTGCATCGTGGTGAGGCCGACGAACGCGGCGAGAGAGGCCGCCGCCAGCCCCCATGCCAGCCCGGTGGCGGTCGGCCGCCGCCAGATTGCCAGGAAGACGATGGCCCAGAGCAGCCCGGCGGCGCCGGTCGGACAGGTTGCGAAGGTAGTTGGCCGGGCCACCGGCGGCGATGAACGGCGCCCAGAGGATCAGCGCCGTCCCGGCCGCGATCACGGCCGCCCGCACGGATCCGGCCAGGCCGAACGTCCGGAGGTAGAACGCCGCGAACGGAATCGCCAGCGGCAGGGCCTGCGGCTTCGACGAGCATCGGCAGGACGTACAGCGACTCGAACTGTGCCCACCAGCCGGAGACGTAGGCAACCGCGGGGTGGAGGAGGACCGCCAGGGCGCCTGCGACCGCCCACCCGGGTCGGCTGCGGAGGCTCCAGCCCACGAGCGCGGCGATCGCGAGGTCGGCGAGCGTGGCCGGCAGCTTGAGCAGGGCAATCGCCGTCGGATCGTCGGGGGCCAGGGTCAGGAGTCCGGGGGCTACAGACCCAAGGAACCACCACAGCCAGGGCAGGACGGGCGGGAACGAGATCGGCTGGTCGTAGGCGCTGCCCAGGCCCTGGCTGCCGATGGCTCGGGCCCAGCCGAGGAAGTCCGTCGCGTCTCCGGCCAGTCCCGGCAGCGGCAGGAGGATGGCCCGGGTCGCGACGAAGACGGCGAGGCCGAGGGTCAGCGCGACCCACTCGCGCCGCCCGAGGCGGCCCCCAGGTGGGGCGCTCAGGCCCGAACCGTGCGCCAGTACCGTTCCGCGGCGCCGCTCATGCCGCCCAACTCGGCCGTCTTGTTGCCGTGCGCTCGGACGCTCGC
>JACVXW010000154.1 GCA_015661135.1 Chloroflexota bacterium | reverse complement strand
ATCCGGGAGTTCGCGGGCAGCCTTGACGGTGCACACGCCCGCAAGGGCGTCTTCATTACAACATCGAGCTACGCGCCCGCTGCACGGGATTGGGTGACGAAGATCGACAAGTCGATCGTCCTAATCGACGGTGCTGACCTTGCGAAACACATGGTTGACCATGAGATCGGCGTCCAACGAAGGGCCGAATTTCGCTTGTATCGTGTCGATGACGACTTCTTTGAGGTTGCCGATTGAGGCGGCCGGATCCCACTTGCTCAATTCGCCGAGTCGCCCGGAGACATTCGCGTCATGTTGGCCGAGGCGACTCCGGCTGCACACGGTCGCCCGCTTGACGCCTTCCTCAGAGCCCGCCTAGACTCCGCGCCTCAACTGAATACGGGCAGTGAACGGGACGAGTACCCGTCGGACGTCGGCAGAGAGATCCGGTGGCTGGTGGAAACCGGAGCGACGACGGCAGGGAATGGACCCGGGAGCCTCCGGTCCGAACGGTGATCGCGGCGGGCAACCGCCAACGGAGATCCAAGTAGGCTCCGGCGCAGAGCGCCAGCGATACAGGGCAGCGCCGATCAACCGCTCACCGTGAGCGACCCGTCGGTCAGGCAAGTGCGGCACATCGCCGAATGAGGGTGGCACCGCGGAAGGCACGACCTTTCGTCCCGGGAGGACGAGGGTCGTTTTGATTCTGAGGCGATGTCGACGATGAACAGCAGCACGGACCCGCTCAGCCTGGCCGAGGCGAAGCGCCAAGCGGCGACGGCCGACACCGTGCTCCTGCGCGCCACGCGCTCGGCCGACCTCGAGACCCCGATCGGCGCCTTCCTCCGCTTGGACGACGGCACGACACCGGCCTATCTCCTCGAGTCTGTCGAGGGCGGGGAGCGGCTCGGCCGCTATTCCTTCCTCGGCATCGGGCCGCGGCGGCTCCTGGAGGTTCGCAACGGCCGGGCCAGGATCCAGGATCGGCCCGTCGGCGTCACGGCGTACGCCCCGGACCTCCCGATCCACGAATTCGAGGCGCCAGATCCGCTCCAGGCTCTCCGTGAATTCGTCCCGCGAAGGCGCGTCGCGCCGCGTGAGGGGATGCCGCGCTTCACCGGCGGCGCCGTCGGCGCGCTGGCGTACGACGCGGTCTCGATCTTCGAGCCCTCGGTCCCGCTCCCGGCATCGGATCCGACCGGCGTCCCGACGGCCGCCTTCATCGAGACGGACCTCGTCATCGTCTTCGATCACCTGACCCACACGCTCTCGGCGATCGCGTCGCTCCACGTGGAGACGCCCGACTTCGAGGGCCGCTACCGGATCGCCGAGGCGGCGATCTTCGAGCCGTCGGCGTCGGAGATGGCCGGGGCCGGCGCTCGGGGGAGCGCAGCCAACGGGCCCGCCACCGTCCCCGCAACGGCGATCGAGGACAGCCTCGGTCACGATGAGTACGTCCACGCCGTCGAGGTCGCCAAGGAGGCGATCGCGGCCGGCGAGGCGATCCAGGTCGTCCTCGCCCGGCGGCAGTCATTCGACCTCCCGATCGACCCGTCGACCGGCAAGCCGCTGGACGGCATCGGCCTCTACCGCAGCCTGCGGCGGGTCAACCCCTCGCCGTACCTCTTCTTCACCCGCGTCCCCGGGTTCGAGGTCGTCGGGGCGAGCCCGGAGCTCCTCGTCCAGCTCGACAACGACAAGCTGACGACCCACCCGATCGCCGGCACGCGCCCCCGCGGCGCCGATGCGAAGGAGGACGCGATCCTCGCCGAGCAGCTCCAGCGCGACCCGAAGGAGCGCGCCGAGCACGTGATGCTCGTGGACCTCGGGCGCAACGACCTCGGCCGGGTGTCACGGGCCGGGACGGTGACCGTGAGCAAGTACATGGAGGTCGAGCGGTACTCGCACGTCCTCCATCTGGTCATCCACGTCGAGGGCCGGCTCAAACCCGATCTCGATGCCCTGGACGCGCTCCGTGCCGTCTTCCCGGCCGGCACCCTGTCCGGTGCCCCCAAGGTCCGGGCGATGCAGCTGATCGCGGCCGCGGAGGGCGAGCGGCGCGGGCTGTACGGTGGCGCCGTGGGCTACCTCGGCTACGACGGCAACCTGGACACGGCGATCACCATCCGGAGCGCGGTCCTGAAGGACGGCCGGGCGCACATCCATACGGGCGCGGGCATCGTCGCCGGGAGCGTTCCGGAGAAGGAATTCGAGGAGACCGAGCACAAGGCGGCCGCCCTCCGCCGGGCGATCGAGATTGCCGCGGGGGTGCCGGAGTCGTCGCGAGCGGCCGAGGCGCCGCGAGCGGCCGAGGCCGACGCATGATCCTCGTCATCGACAACTACGACAGCTTCACGTTCAACCTCGTCCAGGCGCTCGAGGCCACGGGGGCGGAGGTGACCGTGCTTCGCAATGACGCAATCGACCGGGCTGGTGTGGAGGCAATGGCCGCCGACCCCGCCGTGGACCTCCGCGGGATCGTGATCTCACCCGGGCCAGGCGATCCTGACGACGCCGGCGTCTCCATGGACGCGATCCGGGTCGCGGCCGACCACGAGATCCCGGTCCTCGGTGTCTGTCTCGGTATGCAGTCGATGGCCGCCGCGTACGGCGGCCGGATCGTTCGGGCGCCGACGCTCGTCCACGGCGAGGCGTCCGAGGTCAGCCACGACGGCGCCGGCCTGCTGGCCGGGATGCCGCCGAGCTTCATGGCCGCGCGGTACCACTCGCTGTGCATCGATCCCGAGACGCTGCCGGACGGTTTCCGCGTCACGGCGATCTCCGAGGTGGACCGCGTGATCATGGGGATCCGCCACGTCGCCCTGCCGATGGAGGGCGTCCAGTTCCACCCAGAGAGCGTGCTAACGCCCCAGGGCCCGCACCTCCTCGCGAACTTCCTCCGCCTCGCCGGGGAGGGTGAGGCGTCCGTGCTGGACGACGCGACCGGTTCCTTCGCGACCGCGGGCCTGGCCGAGACCGGGCGTGCCGAGTCCGGCAAGTGAGCGAGCGGGTTCGGGCAGCCCTGGCGGCCGTCATCGACGGGCGAACGCTCGATCTCGACGAGGCGCGGCTCGCGATGGGCTCCGTCATGGACGGCGAGGCGACGCCGGCGCAACTTGCGGCGCTCCTCGTGGCGCTCCGCATGCGTGGCGAGACGGTGGATG
Source organism: Chloroflexota bacterium (assembly GCA_015661135.1). Lineage (GTDB taxonomy): Bacteria > Chloroflexota > Limnocylindria > Limnocylindrales > CSP1-4 > UBA5189. The sequence goes on along the minus strand of JACVXW010000154.1, from coordinate 4,668 downwards.
AACTTGCCGGCTTTGCCAGTGCGATGCGCGAGCGGGTCCTCCGCGTGGAGGCGCCGGCCGGGGCCATCGATGTCGTCGGGACGGGTGGCGACGGATCGGGCACGTTCAATATCTCGACGACCTCGGCGCTCGTCGTCGCGGCGGCCGGCGTGCCGGTCGCCAAGCACGGCAACCGGGCGATCACCTCGCGCTCTGGCGCGGCGGATGTGCTGGAGGCCCTCGGCGTACGGGTGGAGCACACGGCCGAGTCGGCCGCCACCGACCTCCGCAAACTGGGGTTCGCGTTCCTGTTCGCGCCGAACTTCCACCCGGCGATGCGCCACGCCGGCCCAACCCGCCGCGAGATCGGCGTCCGGACCGCGTTCAACCTCCTCGGGCCGCTGACGAACCCGGCCGGAGCGCGGCGGGCGCTGCTGGGGGTGGGCGATGCGAGCGCCGCGCCACGGATTGCCGAGGTCGCACGGCGGCTCGGGACGGAGCGGACGCTCGTGGTCCATGGGGCCGGCGTGGACGAACTGCCGCTCGATGGAACGGGCGTGATTCTCGACGTCCGGCCCGACGGCATCGCCGAGTCGCGCGTGGATCCGGTCGCACTGGGGTTGCGCGAAGCCACGACCTCCGCGTTGAGCGGCGGCACCGCCGAAGAGAACGCCGCCATCACGGTCGGGATCCTGGAGGGTGCCGACGGGCCGCGACGCGATGTCGTGCTCCTCAACGCGGGCGCGGCATTCGTCGCGGCGGGTCTTGTCCCGGAACTCCGGGACGGGATTGCGCTCGCGGCGGAAACGGTCGACTCGGGGGTGGCGCGGGGACTCCTGGAGCGATTGCGGGCCGCGAAACTGGCGGCTGCCGGCGGGGGATCGTGACGATGGCTGCGCCGGGCACCGCGCGCGCCCGCTCCCGACCCGGCGTCGTCGCCGAGATCGCGGCCCGCCGGCGTGCGGATGTCCTGGCCGAACTCGCCGACATCGACCGGGCGGAGCTCCGGCGTCGTGTCCGTGCCGCCCCCGAACCGCGCCCGATCGCCGAGCGGCTGGCGGCACCGGGACTCCACCTGATCGCCGAGATCAAGCGGTCCTCACCCTGGGCCGGCGCGATCGCGACGACCGGCGACGACATCGTGGCCCGGGCGCAGGCGTACCACCGCGGCGGCGCGGCCGCGATCTCCGTGCTGTGCGAGGAGCACTGGTTCGGCGGGTCCGTCGAGGATCTGGCCGCCGTTCGCACCGCCGTCTCCGTGCCGGTCCTTGCCAAGGACTTCGTCGTGGAGGCTCGCCAGCTGGACCTCCTTCGAGCGGCCGGCGCGGATCTCGTGCTGTTGCTGGCCGTCCTGCATCGGGGGCCGCGCCTGGCTCGCCTCGTGGACCGCGCCCTGGCGCTCGGGCTGGAGCCGCTGGTCGAGGCCCACGACGAGCGCGAGCTCGAAGCGGCGCTCGCGACCCGCGCACGCGTCATCGGCATCAACAACCGCGACCTGCGGACGCTGACGGTCGATCCCGAGCGGGCGGCCCGGCTCCGCGAGCTCGTCCCCGAGGATCGCCTGGTCGTTGCCGAATCCGGGGTTCGCGAACCCGCCACACTGCGCGGCTGGCGGGCGCTTGGGTTCGATGCCGCGCTCGTCGGCGAGGCGCTGGTCCGGTCGTCAGATCCCCAGGCGGCTGCCGCCGCGTTCGTGTTTGCGGGCCGACCCCCGATGGACCCCGCGAACCTGGATCGCGTGCCGTTCGTGAAGATCTGCGGCATCACCGATGTCGCCGGGATCGATGCGGCCGTCCGCGCCGGTGCCGACGCCGTGGGACTGAACCTGGTCCCGGGCACGCCGCGCGCCCTTGAGCTGCGCGAGGCGGTCGCCCTCGCCGGGCGGGTGCGTGCCATCGCGCCGCCCGGCGCGTGCCCCGCGATCGTGCCGATCACCGTGGACCTGTCCGCGGACGCACTGAACCGGATCGGTGTTGCCCTCGACGCGCAGGGACCGCCCGGATCATGCTCGACACCGCCGGCGGTCCGCACCCTGGCGGCACCGGCGTCCGAGCCGACGCCGGTCTCGTTGCCGCGATCGCTCGTGAGGTGCCGGTGACCCTCGCCGGCGGTCTGGACCCGGCGACCGTCGGCCCCGCGCTGCGTGGCGCGCCGGTCGTCGGCGTCGATGTTGCGTCCGGGGTCGAGGTCCCCCGGAAGCCCGGCAGGCGGCCCGTGAAGGACGCCCTGAAGGTCGCCTTGTTCGCGAAACGGGCCCGGGCCGCCCGCATCGACCGCCCGAACCTCGCCGTCCGGCCCACGCCGGTCCATCCCGGCCTCCTCGAAACGGACGACCGCGGCCGATGGGGGATGGAGCGCGACTTCGGCGGCCGGTACGTGCCGGAAACGCTGATGGGCGCGCTGGAACAGCTCGAATCGGCGTACGACGAGATCCGCCACGACCCCCGATTCTGGGCCGAGCTGAACGAGCTGCTGGCACGGTTCGCCGGCCGTCCGACCGCCCTATATCGCGCGGATCGCCTCTCGGCCGCCGTCCACACCGAGGCGCTGCGCCTGCACGCGATGCGCACACGCGCATCGGAATCCAATGGACGCCAGGGCGCGACCGACGACCTGCCGCGCATCCGCCTGTACCTGAAGCGCGAGGACCTGGCCCATACCGGCGCCCACAAGATCAACAATGCCCTCGGCCAGGCGCTCCTGACCCGGCGCCTTGGCAAGACCCGGGTCATCGCCGAGACCGGCGCCGGCCAGCACGGGGTCGCGACCGCCACGGCCTGCGCGCTCCTCGGCCTGCCATGCGTCGTCTTCATGGGCGAGGAGGACATCCGCCGCCAGGCCCCGAACGTCCTCCGGATGCGTGCCCTCGGAGCCGAGGTGCGCAGCGTCACGTCGGGCACGGCCACGCTCAAGGATGCGGTCAACGAGGCGATGCGCGACTGGGTCACGAACGTCGAGACCACCCACTACGTCCTGGGTTCGGCCATGGGCCCGCACCCGTACCCGACGATCGTGCGGGACCTCCAGCGACGGATCGGGGACGAGGCCGCGCGCCAGCTCGCCGACGTGGAGGGACGCCTGCCGGACCTGGCCCTCGCCTGCGTCGGCGGAGGATCCAACGCCATCGGGCTCCTCGCCCGCTTCATCGGGGAGCCGTCCGTCCGACTGGCGGTCGCGGAGGCCGCCGGCGATGGCGTGGAGACCGGCCGCCACGCGGCGGCGATCGCCGGCGGCACGCCCGGCATCCTCCACGGCTCCCGATCGCTGATGCTCCAGGATCGCGACGGGCAGGTGGTCGAGGCGCACTCCGCGTCTGCCGGTCTGGATTACCCGGGCGTCGGACCGCAACTCGCCGCGCTCGCCGAGGCGGGACGGCTTGAGGTCGCGACCGCCACTGACCGCGACGCAATCGCCGCGATGCGCACGGTCACGCGAACCGAAGGCATCCTCCCGGCGCTCGAGACTGCCCACGCGGTTGCCGCGCTGCCGAAGATCCTCGCCGGTCTGGAGGGCTCGGGCCAGCGCCTGCCCGACGGCGCGCTCGTGCTGCTCGGCTTCTCCGGGCGCGGGGACAAGGACATGGCCGCGCTCGAACGCTTCAGCGATGTCGCGCCGTGGGCGGGTCTTCCGTGACGGGTCTGGCAGCGACCCGGCCTGCGCCGCACACGAACGACACCGCGGGGGCGGGCAGGATTGCTGCCGCGTTCGCCCGCGCCCGCGACGAGAACCGGGCAGCCCTCATCCCGTACGTCGTCGCCGGCTACCCGGACGACGAAGGATCCTTCGCGGCCGCGTGTGCGGCGATCGATGCCGGGGCGGACCTGCTCGAGATCGGGCTGCCGTACTCCGATCCGCTTGCCGACGGGGCGACGCTCCAGCGCGCCTCCCACGCCGCGCTCCTGGCCGGGGCGACCCTCGACCGATCACTTTCGCTGGTCGCTCGCCTGGGTGCTGCCCGCCCCGGCGTCCCGCTGGTGGCCATGGGCTACGCGAACCAGTTGATCGGCGGGGGAGACGGCCGCGACCGCGCGAAGGCACTCGCGACCGCGGGCGCCGCGGGCGTCATCGTGGCCGACCTGACGCCGGACGAGGGCGCACTGTTCGAGGCGGTCGCCACGGCGGCGGGACTCGCCGTCATCTATCTCGTCGCGCCGACGACCTCGCCCGCCCGGCGCGCCGCGATCGCCGCGCGCAGCGGCGGTTTCCTGTACTGCGTGAGTCTCGTCGGGGTGACCGGCGCCCGGGCGAGCCTCCCGCCGAGCGTTCGCGGCCTCGTCGCCGATATCGGCGCGGTCTCACCCGTACCGGTCGCTGTTGGGTTCGGCGTGTCGAAGCCGGCGCACGTGCGCGCCCTCGCCCGGGCCGGTGCCGACGGGGTCATCGTGGCCTCGGCGCTCGTCGATGCCCTCGGGCGGGACGGCCGGGACGTCGCCGCAATGTCCCACTTGGTGACGACGCTCCGTACTGCGACGGCCCGCTGACCTGCCGGCAATGACCACGCGCATCGCCGTTGCCCTCGAGACGACGGCGAAGAAGACCTTCGCCAGTGCCGTCGACTGGCCCGGCTGGTCCCGATCCGGCAAGACCGTTCCGGCCGCACTCGACGCACTCGCCTCGTCTACCGAGCGCTATGAGGTCGTGGCCCGCGCCGCCGGCGAGACCTTCGCGACAGGCGACGTCGAGTTCGAG
>JACVXW010000153.1 GCA_015661135.1 Chloroflexota bacterium | reverse complement strand
CTTGAAGCTGGCGAGGTCGAAGAAGAACGGGTCGTCCTTGACCCCGGCGTACAGCTTGGCGCCGCCGCCGTTGTTCGCATTGCCGGTCATGCCGGTCAGGACGGTCGCGCCATTCTTCCAGAGGGTGAGGGACTGCTTGCCGTCTGGTGCGCCGGCGGCGAAGGCGACTTTGTAGACGTCGTCGGCGACGAAGTCACCGGTCGTGTCGACGTTGAAGTAGTACGAGCCGGAGGTCGAGAACGAGGTTCCCGAGACCACGCCGGCGAGCGGGTTGACGTTGAGGGCGAGCACGGTGTTCTTCGCATTCGAGGCGTCGAACGCGTACACGTCGGTGATGTCGAGGCTGTGATTCGCAACGGCGAGCGGGGCCTCGAGATGGTCCGCCGCGCCGGTGAGGAGCGGCGCTCCGCCCACGGTGAGGACCGTCAGGGCGGCCCCCAACGTGGCGAGCCTGCTGATGGTGCGCATGTCTGGACTCCGTTTCCCTATGTATCCGGTGGCTGGGGACAAGTTCGGCTCGCGGTGTCGCGACTCCTCCGCTGGCCGTTCTGGGCGTCATGCGCGGGGTACTGGGAAACGGATCAATCTGGACCGCAGAGCGGATCGCCGGGGACGGACCTGGACGCCGTCGCCGGCGCCGGGCCGGGTTAGACCACGCGCCCCGGGTTGAGGATCCCGAGCGGGTCGAGCGCCGTCTTGATGGCGCGCATCACCCCCACGGCCGCCTCGCCGTGCTGGATCGGCAGCCACTCGCGGCGCGCCGCCCCGATGCCGTGCTCCGCGGTGACCGTTCCGCCGAGATCCAGGGCGGCCCGGAAGATCTCGTCGCGGACGCGGTGCGTCAGCGCCGCTGCCTCCGGATCGTCGCGGTCGAAGATCAGGTTTGGGTGCAGGTTGCCGTCCCCAGCGTGGCCGAAGGTGGCGCAGCGGACCCCATGGGCGGCGGTGATCCGCTCGATCGCGCGAAGCAGTTCGGGAACGCTCGCCCTCGGCACGCCGACGTCCTCCATCCGGACGGTGCCCTGCCGCTCCAGTGCCCGGAGGGCCAGCCGCCGCGCCTGGCGGAGCCAGTCCGCCTCGGCAGCATCCGCTGCCCGGATGATCGACCGCCCGCCTGCCGCGAGGGCCGCGGCTTCCGCCTGGTCCAGCTCGTCCGTCGCGCCGGACCCCGGTGCGTCCGATTCGATCATGAGCATCGCGGCGGCCGTGACGTCCAGACCCAGGTGATGCCAGTCCTCGACCGCCACCAGGGTCGCCCGGTCCATCAGTTCCAGGGTCACCGGCACCAGCCCAGCCGCCGTCATCCCCGCCACCGCATCTCCGGCCGCGTCCAGCGTGTCGAAGAAGACGAGCAGGGTGGCGCGCGGGGCCGGCGCCGGCCGCAACCTGAGCGTTGCCTCGGTGATGATCCCGAGTGTTCCCTGGCTGCCCACGAACAGGTGGGTCAGGCTGTAGCCGGCGACGTCCTTGATGTTCCGCCCGCCGGTCCGGATCACCGTGCCGTCGGCCAGCACGACCTCGAGCCCCAGGACGGCGTCGCGCGTCTGGCCGTACTTCACGCAGCACAGGCCGCCGGCGTTCGTGCCGAGGTTGCCGCCGATCGAGCAGATCTCGTAGCTCGCCGGATCGGGCGCGTAGAAGAGCCCCTCGGCAGCCACGGCCGCCTTGAGGACCGCGTTGATGACACCGGGCTGCGTCACCACGCACAGGTTCGCCCGGTCGATCTCGAGGATCCGATCCATTCGGGTCAGGGCAATCGTCAGGGCACCCTCAATCCCCGCCGCTCCCCCCGACAGACCGGTCCCGGCTCCGCGCGGCACCACCGCCACCCGATGGGCAGTCGCGAGCCGGAGCAGTGCCGCGACCTCGGCCGTCGTCGCCGGCAAGGCGACGGCCCCGGGAAGGCCGGCGGAAAGGTAGGCCGTCTCGTCCAGGCGGTACGACTCGCGCTCGGCCACCTCGGTGAGCAGCCGGACGCCGGGCAGGTCGAGTCGCGCCGCAGCCAGGAGCGCGGCGAGGCTCGCCGGGTCGGTCTGAGCGGGGATGGGCTGGGGGTTCACGAGCGGATCGTAGCCGCCGGTCCGGCCCCCGGTCACGGACGGCGACGATGCCGCGTCTACGATCCCGTCATGAACGTCCGGGCGACTGGCGTCCTCGTTGCATTCCTCGCGCTGGGCGCCGCCGCGTGCGCGCCGGCGCCGAGCGCCTCCCACGCAACCTTGCCGTCGCCCTCGCCGGCGATCTCCGCCCCGACGCCGGGGCCAACCGCGCGCCCATCACCGATCCCTTCGCTGCCGGCTACCCCGGAGCCAACGGCGGCGAGCGCGATCCTTCCGGGAGCGGTCGACAGGTCGAGTCTCGACATCAGGGCCACCTACGATGTCGAACTTGAGGTCACCGTCGCGACCGGCGCCATCCACGTCGGCGTGGTCATCGACGCCCGCAACGACTCGGGCGGACCGATCGACCGGCTCGAACTGAACACGATCGCCGCCCCGCTCGGCGACCTGGTTGTCGGGTCGGCCGAGGTGGACGACCGACCGGTCGCCGTCGAAATGGATGACCAGACCCTCGTCGTCGCTCTCGGCGGCGTCCTCCCCGCCGGCGCCTCGACGGTCGTCGAGCTCAGCTACACGGCGACGCTCCGCCCCGACCTCGACGGCTCGAACTGGCTCTTCTCGCGGGCCGGCGGGACGCTCGCGCTGTACCGCTGGATCCCATGGGTCAGCCGGGCCATCCCCTTTGACCGGCCGAACCACGGCGATCCGTTCGTGACGCCTTCGAGCCCGCGGGTCCGCGTCGTCGTCACGACCGACGTTCCGATGATCCTTGCATCGCCGGGGACCGAGCCAGTGCTCGACGGCCTGACCTGGTCCCTCGAGGTCGCCGACGTCCGCGATGTGGCCGTGGTCCTCGCGCCCGACTTCGAGGTAACGGCGCGAGATGCCGGCGGCATCGCGATCCGTGCGTATGCGCGGCCCGGCAGACTCGACGGCGATCAACTCGTTACCCAGGCGTCGCGGGCCCTGACGCGGATCGCGGACCAGTTGGGCGTCTCCTATCCGTGGCCGGCGTTCACCGTCGTGGAGACCGCCGGCGGATTCGGCATGGAGTCCCCAGCCATGATCTGGATCCCGGATTCAACCGCCACGGGCGACCTCGCCTACCTGATCCACCACGAAGTCGCCCACCAGTGGTTCTACGGACTGGTCGGGAACGACCAGCAAGCGGAGCCGTTCGCCGACGAGGCGGCCGCGGACCTGCTGGCGCGAACCGTGCTCGGCTCGTCCCGCGGGAGCCGCTGCGACCCGGCGCCACTCGATCGTGCAATCACCGACTACTCGAGGGGGTGCTACTACGAGGTCGTCTACATCCAGGGCGGCAACGCCCTCGACGACCTCCGTGCGGCGATGGGCACGGAGCCGTTCTGGTCGGCCCTCCGTGGCTACCTCGACGCCAACCGGTTCGGGATCGGCGGAACCCTCGAACTCCTCGAGGCGCTGCGGGCGGGGAGCCCGGTGGATCTGCTGCCGACGCTCCGCGTGCGATTCCCGTCCCTGTACTGATGGGCCGGGGCCGGGTCAGCGGTCCCCGGGCCTGCGACCCACGACCCACCACGCAGCCGGGAACGCAACGGCCGCAAGGCTGAGCTTCAGAGCATCGCCGAGGACGAATGGCGTCAGGCCGTTGGCGATTCCCCATTCGAGTGGCTTCCCGTAGGCGACGGCCAGCCACGGGACGCCGACGAGATAGATCGCCGCGCTGCCGAGCAGCATCGCCCCGACAGCACCGGGGAGTGTCCGGTCCCAGCCGAGCTCGGCAAGGCGGCCCACGATCGCCGCCGCGGCGATGAAACCGAAGAT
>JACVXW010000152.1 GCA_015661135.1 Chloroflexota bacterium | reverse complement strand
CGGACCACCGGGGCAGCGATCTCACCGGCCCTGTCCGCCCCGCTCATCGCGAGCGGCAACCTGATGGCGCTCCCGTTCCTCATCGCCGGTGGCCTCAAGATCGTCTACGACCTCGCCCTGTGGGCGGCATTTCGCGCGCACCCGGCACCGGAGGAGCGCACCGCGTGACCGAGGCCCTGGTCTAGCCGGCGTGTGATCGGCGCTGCCGCCACGGCCGGACGACGCGCACCCAGAGGAACGCCAGGACGGCAATGACGAGCACGCCGATGATCGCGTACTCGAAGCGCTTGAGCACCCCGCCGACGGCCTCCCAGTTCTCGCCGAGTTGCACACCGACAACCACGAGCAGCAACGTCCACGGCAGCGACCCGAGGAAGGTCAGGATGGTGAACCGGAGGACCGGCATCCGTCCGAGGCCAGCGCCGAACGAGACGAGGGAACGCACGACGGGAACCATCCGGCCAAAGAAGCAGGTCGCCACGCCGTACCGGCTGAAGAAGGCCTCGGTCCGGTCGAGGTCGGTCGGGGTAATCCCGAGGAACCGTCCCCAGCGCTCGATGACGGGACGCCCGCCCCAATACCCGATGCCGTAGGCGATCAGGCCACCGACGGTGGCGCCGATCGTGCCGGCCAGGACGACGAGCGTCAGGTTCCACGGTGCGCCGGTCAGCGGCTCGATCGCCACGCCCTCGCCGACGAGGAATCCCGCGAACGGGAGGATGAGCTCGGATGGGATCTGGATGATCACGCTCTCGATGGCGACCCACAGCGCGACCCCCAGGTATCCGACCGCCTCGTAGACCTGGGTCACGAGTTGGCGCACGGGCCCGTCGAGGAACTCGAACACGGTCGGCAGCATAGCCGACTATCCTCCGGGCGTGACCGATCCCCACTTCGTGCCGCACCGAGCACCTGTTCCGGGGGCCGGCGACACGATCGTCCTGACCGGTGCGGACCTGACGATCGACGACGTCGAGGTCGTCGCGCGCCACGGCGCCGTGGCGGTTCTGGACGTGCACGCCCGCGCCCGCATGCAGGAGGCGCGCGACGTCATCGAGCGGCTCGTGGCCGAAGGCGCGGTGGTCTACGGCGTCACGACCGGGTTCGGGGCCCTGGCCGATCGGTCCATCGCTCCCGCCGACGTGCAGCGGCTCCAGGAGAACCTGCTCGTCAGTCACGCGGTCGGCGTCGGCGAGCCGCTTCCGCGCGACGTGGTTCGGGCGATGCTCCTTCTTCGCGCCAACACCCTGGCCCTCGGCCACAGCGGGCCCCGCCCGCTCGTCGCGGACCGCCTCCTGGACTTCCTCCGGCTTGGCGTTCATCCGGTCGTGCCGGCGCAGGGATCCGTGGGGGCGTCGGGCGACCTCGCGCCACTGGCCCATCTCGCCCTGCCGCTGATCGGTCGCGGACAGGTGGAGCTGAACGGCCAGACGATCCCGGCCAGCCAGGCCCTGCGCGAGGTCGGGCTGGAGCCGCTGACGCTTGGGCCCAAGGAAGGCCTCGCCCTGCTCAACGGAACGCAACTGATGTCCGCCCTCGGCGCGCTCCTGCTTGCCGACGCGGACCGGCTGGTCCGGACCGCGAGCACCGTCGCGGCGATGACCGTTGAGGCGATGCTCGGCACGGATGTTGCGTTCTCCGCCGCGTACCAGCTGGCGCGGCCGCACCCCGGCCAGATCGCCGTGGCGGCGGAGTTGCGGACCCTGCTCCGTGATTCCGGGCTCCAAGCCTCCCACCACGGCTCGCACCACAAGGTCCAGGACCCCTATTCGATTCGCTGCATCCCGCAGGTCCACGGGGCGGTCCGCGATGCCCTCGACCACCTCCGCCGCGTCCTGGACATCGAGCTCAACTCTGCAACGGACAACCCGCTCGTCTTCCCCGGCGGGGGCGTGGCGGACGCGTCGGCGATCGCCACAGGCGGCGGCCTCGTCATCTCCGGGGGCAACTTCCACGGTGAGCCGATCGCGCTCGCGCTCGACTTCGCGAAGCTGGCGATCGCCGAGCTCGGTTCCATCAGCGAGCGGCGGACCGCGCTGCTCCTCGATCCGCACCTCAACGGCGGACTGCCGGCGTTCCTCGCCCCCGCGTCCGGCCTCGACTCCGGGCTGATGCTCCTGCAGTACACGGCCGCGGCGTTGGCCTCGGAGAACAAGGTCCTCGCCCATCCGGCGACCGCGGACTCGATCCCCACGAGCGCGAACCAGGAGGACCACGTCTCAATGGGCCCGATTGCCGGGCGCCACGCCCGGACCGTGCTGGACCATGTCGAGCGGATCCTCGCCATCGAGGCGCTCTGCGCGGCCCAGGCCCTGGACCTCCGGCTCGCGGACCCGGCGTACGCGGGTGTTGCTGCGGGCGCAGGCGTGCATGACGCGCACGCGGCCCTACGGGTCGTGGCGGGCCGCGTGGACGGGGACCGGGAACTCGGTCCGGACCTGGCCGCGGCCACGGCGCTGGTCCACGGTGGCTCGCTGGCGATCCTCGCTGACTCCGCCGCGGGCCCGCGTCCCGGCGTAAGCGCCTGAGCGCCAGACCTCGCCCGATGCCCGACGTCCGCATCCTCGACATCCGGGACGCAGTCGGGTTTGCCCGGATCCCGCCCTGCGCGGATCCGGGCTTCGATCACCGAAGCTGCGACTACTGGGAGGACCCCGACCGGGGTTCGAAAGCCGCTCGTCTGTGGTGGTGGGACCCGGCCGCGGCTCCTGCCCGCGCCATGCCCAACACGGCGATGGCGAATCCGTTCGCGCCGGCGGCCTCCGGTCCGGCGTTCAACCCGTTCGCGACGGCCGGTAAGCGGGCGGTCGCGAACCCGTTCGGCGACGACGCTGACGACGAGGACGGCACGCCGGTCAACCCGTTCGCGCCTCGGCGAGAGCCCCGGCCCGGGGTAGGCGCCGATCAACCCCGCAAGCTCCAGCTCCTGGGGCGCGGGCTGGCCGTCTTCGGGACGTATGCCAAGGTCCTCGAGATCGACGGCCGCCCGGCCGGCTATGTCCAGTTCGGCCCGCTATCCGCATATCCGCGCGCCCAGCGCCTCCGCGAGTTGTACCGGCAGCTGCCCTCCGCGCCGCTGCCGGCGGTGATCACCTGCATCGCCCTGGCGCCCGCAGCACGCGGCGCGGGCCACGCGAGCGCGTTTGTCGCCTCGGTGCTGGACGATCTGCGGGGTCGAGGGTTTTCCGCCGTCGAGGCGTACCCCGAGCGCGGCGCCCGGACGGATGCAACAAGCGCCGCGACCCCCGAGTTCTGGGTGGGTTGCGGCTTCACCATCGTGGTGGACGACGAGCGCTTCCCCGTCCTCCGGCTGATGCTGTGATCGGTCGGGGCATCGGCCCGGCGGCGGCCCCACAAGCGGCCCTCCTTGTGGCTCTCCTCGCCATCGTCGCGGCCTGTGGACCTTCGGTCGTCGTCTCGCCTTCCACCCTGCTGCCCTCCGCTTCCGCCACGACCGGCCAGCCGACGCCCACGACCGAGGTCGCGACACCCAGCCCCGACATCGGCACGACCGTCAAGATCGACCCCTCGCTCCTCGAGATCCTGCCGGCCGCCGTCGAAGGCATCCCGATCATCGAAAACCCCGAGGGCGAGGCCGCCGCGCTGGCGGACCCGATGCTCCCAGTGGTCGGAAGCGCGATCGCCGCCGGCCTTGCCATCGAGCCGGCGAGCGGTGAGTTCGTGTTCGCCGTGGTCGTCCGCCTGCTGCCCGGCGCGATGGATTCCGGACCTACCACGCCTGGCTCGAGCCCGACGGCGTGCTGGTATCGGCCTCGGCGGTCGGCGAGCGACGCCTGGGCGAGCGCCTCGTCGAGCAGCTGCGTCCGTAGGGAGGGATCATCAATGCGTCGGGTCCGTATCACGCTTGCAGTGGCCATGCTGGCCGGTTCCCTCAGCATCGTCGGAGCCGTGGCGCCCGAGCGCGCCTTCGCCTGCTCATGCATCCCGCCGCGCCCGATCGCCGAGTACGCGGCCGAGCTGGACACGCTTGTCCTCGCCGGCACCGTGACCGCGGTCGGCAACGATCTTCGCGGCATGTTCCGCGTCGAGCGCTGGTACAAGGGCTCCAGCGAGATCGCCGATGTGCCGATCCAGGGCGGCAACGGCGCGGACTGCGGCATCGGCCTGTCGGTCGGTCAGCAGCTGGTGATGGTCGCGTATGCCAGCGACGGAATCCTCCACCCCAACATCTGCTCGCCGTGGGGCGACCTGTCGACGCCGGAGGGCCAGCAGTTGGCGGATGAGGCCCTCATGGCCTATGGGGAGGGGACGGTGCCGGGGGGCGGTGAACCTGTGGGCAACCCGCCGGACACGTTCTCGGTGCCCTGGATCGTGGTGATCGGCGGGGCGGCCATCGTCCTCATCATCGCGATCGCGGCGGGTGCCTCGTTCGTCGCGGGCCGTCGTAACGGGTAACCAAGGGCCCCCGGCCTCGGAGGAAACAGGCCTCGGCGCCTACCCAGTCGCCCTACGATGGCGGCATGACGGACGCACCCGCGCCTGCAGGCATCCCCGGCCCACGCCCCGTTCGGGCGCCTCGCGGCTCGGTCATATCCTGCCGCGGCTGGCAGCAGGAGGCCGTCCTGCGGATGCTCATGAACAACCTGGACCCGGAGGTGGCCG
>JACVXW010000151.1 GCA_015661135.1 Chloroflexota bacterium | reverse complement strand
GAGGAGCTCAACTACGACCGGGCGAAGTTCCAGCAGGAGGTCCAGAGCGCCGCCCGGAGCGACCTCTCGACGTCCGGCCTGACGATCGACAACTTCACGATCCAGGCGATCCGCGACGAGGTCGGCTACATGGACCTCATCGGGCAGCAGGAGACGGCCCGCCGCGAGCGCGACGCCCGGATGGCCAAGGCCACCGCCGACCAGGAGGCGGCCGTTCGGGAGGCCGAGGCTCAGCAGATCAAGCTGAATGCTGCCCGGGACGTCTCGCTCCGCCAGGCGGAGATCGAGTCGCTGACCGCGGCGGCGAACGCCAAGGCCGCCCAGTCCGGGCCGCTCGCCCAGGCCGAGGCGACCCAGGAGGTCGTTCGGCGGCAAACCGAGCTCGCCCAGCTCGAGGCCGATCGGACCCAGAAGGAGCTGATCGCGTCCACCATTCGCCCGGCCGAGGCCGAGGCGGACGCCCTCGTGAAGCGGGCCGAAGGCGAGAAGCTTGCCAAGATCGCCGGGGCCCAGGCCGAGGCCGAGCGGGTCAAGCTCGCCGGGCAGGCGGAGGCGTTCGTCCAGATCACGAAGGGCGAGGCCCAGGCGCGGGTCACCGAGGTGAACGCCGCCGCCATCGCCAAGCAGACGTCACTTGAGGGCAACGCGGAAGCGGAGATCGTCCTGTCCAAGGGTCAGGCGGAGGCAAAGGCGCTCGCTCTTCGCGCCGAGGCGTACCGGCAGTTCAACGACGCGGCCGTCATCCAGACGGTTCTGTCCATGCTCCCTGAGATCGTCCGGGCCGCGGCCGAACCGATGGGCAACATCGACCATCTGACTGTCCTGTCGTCGGACGGGGCGTCGGAGATGGTCAAGAACACCACCCGCGCCGTCGCCGAGGCGAGCGCCGCGGTGAAAGGCCTGACCGGCATCGACATCCCGGGCCTGCTCGGTGGCGCGCTCAGCGGCTCGTCCGCGCGGCGAGGCGAGGATGGCGGTTCAGGCGGCTCGGGCGGCGGCTCGGGCGGCGGCACCCCGCGTCCAAGGGCGCCACGGCCCGCAGCCGGTCGTGGTCCAGCGGCGACCGCTCCAGGGACCCCCGCGGCGAGGACGGACGAGGTAGAGCCAGGAGCGGCCTTCGCCCGGGCAGCCGAGCAGATGGAGAGCGCCGGCCGGGAGGATCCTCTCGCTTCCGCAACAGGCGCGCCGGACCGTCAGGCGGAGTCCGACGCGGAAAAAGCCGCGACACTCGCACCCGCGGCACCCCCGACCCCAGCGGGGGCAGCGGTAACCGCCGTCGCCGGTCTTCGACGGGAGTCGACCCTCGATGAGGCGGCGCGAGCTCTCGCGCACGACCTCCGGGCCGTGCCTGGCATCGAGCGCTTCGGCGACCTTCGCCTGGCCGAACTCGAGCGAACCGGACCGCGACCCCTGCGGACGATGTGGCGGGTTGCCCGGGACCGGCTGGATTCGCGGTACGGCCAGGTGACGATCGGGGAGATCCTGGACCGCTACACCGGTCCCGGCGGGACCTCGGCCAGCGCCTGAGCGCTTCAAAGCCCTGCAATGTCCGCTGAGTACGAGAGAATCCTTGCAGAGAACGCCCGATTCGTCGAGGCGTTTGACCGGTCGGCGCTGACCGCGGCGCCCCTGACGGGCGTCGCGATCCTGGCATGCATGGACGCCAGGATCGCGGTCGAGGATGCGCTCGGCATCCGGGTGGGCGATGCCCACATCATCCGCAACGCGGGGGGGTTCGCCACGCAGGACGCGATCCGGTCGCTCGTGGTGAGCCAACAGCTGCTGGGGACACGGGAGATCATCGTGGTCGCCCACACCGGCTGCGGCCTGTACGGTGCCGACGAAGCGGCCGTCAGGGCGCTCGTGGCCCAGACGACCGGCCACCCGACGGACCTCGTGTTCGGGGCGTTTTCGGACCTCGAGGCCACCGTCCGCGACCAGGTCCGAATCCTCCGCGAGGACCCCTCACTCATGAACGTGCCCGTCCACGGCCTCGTCTACGACGTCGCCACCGGCCGCCTCGATGAAGTCACCTGAACCATGGCGACGGCGCGCCGGTCAGGCCGGCGGTAGAATTCGAACCGAGGCGGAGTAGCTCAGTGGTAGAGCAGGGGACTCATAAGCCCTTGGTCGGTGGTTCAAATCCGCCCTCCGCTACCACATCGCGATCGTGACGGCCCCCGGCGCGGGGGCCGTCGACGTTTGTGGAGATTTCTTCGCCTTGGCCCCTTGACCGGCACCATCCGTGCAGCGGGTGCGTCCGTATCTCCATCGTGAGCGTCAAGTGACACAGCCCTTCGAGCTGGCGCGCGAGCACCCGACGCTATACTCGTCGCGGGTTCGGCCAGAGGGCCGGACCGGCACCGGAGGCAGTTCTTGAATCCAAGGTTCATGCGCAATGCGCTGCTGATGTTCGTTCTGGCCATCGGCGTCGCGGCGTTGCTCTACACGTGGCTCAACCAATCCACCGCAACCACGCCTGAGGGCTACGGGAAGTTCCTCAACGATGTCAAGGCCGGCGAGGTCATCAAGGTCGTTCAGACCTCGGACACGCTGACGGTCACCCTCAAGGGCAACAAGATCTACAAGGTCACCATCCCGCCCCTGCCCACCCTGACCAACGTCCTCGAGGACATGCGCCAGGCCGTCGACTCCGGCGGCGGCACCTTTGACCAGTCGATCTACAGCGCCGAACAGGCGCCGGACAATTCGTGGGTCGGCCTGCTCCTGTCGGGTCTTCTGCCGATCCTCGTGATCGGCGGGTTCATCTATTTCATGATGCGGCAGGCCCAGGGCACGAACAATCAAGCCATGTCGTTCGGCAAGAGTCGGGCCCGGATGTTCCTCGGCAACAAGAGCGTCGTGACGTTCGCCGACGTCGCCGGCGTGGACGAGGCCAAGTCAGAGCTCCAGGAAGTCGTGGAATTCCTGAAGTACCCCGAGAAGTTCAACACGCTCGGCGCGCGCATTCCGCGCGGGGTGCTCCTCGTCGGCCCGCCCGGCACGGGCAAGACGCTCATGGCCCGCGCCGTAGCCGGTGAGGCCGGCGTGCCGTTCTTCAGCATCTCGGGCTCCGAGTTCGTCGAGATGTTCGTCGGTGTCGGCGCCAGCCGGGTCCGGGACCTGTTCGACCAGGCCAAGCGGAACAGCCCGTGCATCGTCTTCGTGGATGAGATCGACGCGGTCGGTCGCCAGCGCGGCGCCGGCCTTGGCGGCAGCCACGACGAGCGCGAGCAGACGCTCAACCAGATCCTCGTGGAGATGGACGGCTTCGACACCAACACCGGCGTGATCGTGGTGGCAGCGACGAACCGCCCGGACGTGCTGGATCCCGCGCTCCTGCGCCCCGGCCGATTTGACCGCCAGGTCATCCTGGACCGGCCGGACATGAAGGGCCGCGTCGCGATCCTCAACGTCCACATCAAGGGCAAGCCACTGGACAAGTCCGTTTCGATGGAAGACCTCGCACGCCAGTCCCCAGGCTTCTCCGGTGCGGACCTCGCAAACCTTGTCAACGAGGGAGCGATCCTCGCCGCCCGGCGGAACAAGAAGGTCATCGCGATGCCGGATTTCGAGGAGGCCCTCGAGCGGATCGTGGCCGGCCCGGAGCGCAAGTCCCGGATCATCTCGGACGGTCGTCCAGCGCGTGCTGCCGAAGTGCGATCCGGTCACGAAGGTCACCATCGTGAGCCGCGGCATGGCTCTCGGCTACACGATGGCCCTCCCGACCGAGGACCGCTACCTCCAGTCGAAGTCGGAGTTCGAGGACAAGCTGGCCGGCCTGCTCGGCGGCAATGTCGCGGAGCGGCTCGTCTTCGGCGACACCACCACGGGATCCAGCAATGACATCGAGAAAGCGACCGGCCTCGCCCGGCGGATGGTCACCGAGTTCGGGATGAGCGACCGCCTCGGCCCGTTGTCCTTCGGGAAGCGGGATGAACTCGTGTTCCTCGGTCGCGAGATCGGCGAACAGCGAAACTACTCGGACGAGATCGCCAAGCAGATCGACGAGGAGGTCCGGGCCCTGGTGGATCGGGCCTACGAGCGTGCGACGCACGTCCTGGAGACGCATCGCGGCCGCCTGGAGGCGCTCGCCCAGAAGCTGATCGCCGAGGAGACCGTGGACGGCGCGGGCTTCGAGAGCCTGTTCAGCGACCTGCCACCCAAGGTAACCCTCCACGGCCTGCCGCCACGCAAGCGCGGGCCGCAACCGCCGACCGCACCGGCGGAGGTCCTGCCGGCGCCTGAGGTCCCGGCCTCGTCGGCGCCCGCTCCCAACCCCGCCTGAACTCGAAGCCCCGTCGCCCGTACCGGCCGGTGGTCCAGCGGATCGCCGGCCGAACCTCGAGGAGCCCCCAGGTGACTGCGATCGACCCTGCCGTTCAGGCCCATCTGGACGAGACGCGCGAGGCACGCCTGGAGTCCTGGCTCGAGTTCCTCCGGATCCCGAGCATCTCCGCCCTCCCAGAGAACGCCGGGGACGTCCGGCGAGCGGCGACCTGGCTGGCCGTCGAGCTCGGGCGGATCGGGTTCGAGCACGCCGAGGTCTGTGATACGCCATGGCATCCGGTCGTCTACGCGGACTGGCTCCATGCACCCGGCGCCCCCACCGTGATCGTCTACGGCCACTACGACGTCCAGCCGGTCGATCCGATCGAGTTGTGGACGACGGCGCCGTTCAAGCCGTTCGTTCGCGACGGCCGAGTGATCGGCCGCGGGGCGGCGGACGACAAGGGCCAGGTCCACATGCACCTCCGGGCCGCGGAAGCGCTGTTCGCCACCCGCGGTCGGCTGCCGCTCAACCTCCGGATCGTGTTCGAGGGCGAGGAGGAATCCACCTCCGCGAGCCTGCCGGGCTGGCTGGAGGCGAACCGCGCCCGTCTGGGCGCAGACGTGGTCGTCATCTCGGACACCGGGTTCTTCGAGGGCAACCTGCCGGCCCTGACGGAGGCCCTGCGCGGCATCCTCTACACCCAGATCGACGTCGTCGGGACACCGCTCGACCTCCACTCGGGCTCGTTCGGAGGGGCCGTCGAGAACCCCGCGAACGCACTCGCGAGGATCATCGCCGACCTCAAGGACCGCGACGGGCGCGTCCTCGTCCCGGGCTTCTACGACGACGTGCTGCCGCTCGACGACGCGGCTCGCCGGCGCCTGGCAGCCCTGCCCTTCGACGAGCCCGTCTACCGCGCCTCGATCGGCGCCGGGCCCCTCCAGGGCGAGGTTGGCTACTCGGTCCTCGAACGAAAGTGGATGCGCCCGACCCTGGACGTGAACGGCCTCTGGGGTGGCTTCCAGGGCGCCGGAGAGAAAACGATCATCCCCGGCCATGCTCACGCCAAGGTCAGCATGCGCATCGTCGCGAATCAGGACCCGGAGGTGCTGTTCGAACGGTTCCGCGCCCACGTGACCGAGGTCTGCCCGCCGGGCGTGACGGCAACGGTCCAGCTCCTCGGCTCGGGCCGCCCGGTCCGGACGCCCATGGACCACCCAGCCGCGATCGCCGCCGCCCGGGCGCTCGAGGAGACCTTCGGGCGCGCGCCGGTGACGATCGCCTCGGGAGGCTCCATCCCCGTTGCGGAGATGTTCGAGCACCAGCTGGGGCTGCCGGTGGTCCTGATGGGCTTCGCCAATCCCGACGACAACGCCCATGCCCCCAACGAATCGATGGTCCTCGCGAACTACGAGACCGGGATCCGGACGATCTGCCGGCTCTGGGATCTCCTCGGCGAGACGGCGGAGACTACGTCCCGGGGGACGTGACGGCCGGCCGACCCCGGTACCATTGGTTCGCCGGAAGCGTCGAACCGTGCGGATGGCGACGGGCGCGGCGGTGCTAGGATGCGGCGACGGATCCACTCGGGGAGGACCATCGGGACGTGACAACGAAGGAAACCACGCAGGCGCCGGCGGAGGCTCGCACCTGGCGACTGGACAGCCCGACCGGGAGCATGGCGCCGCGGTCCGCCCTCGACGTCCTCGTGGACGTCAACGACAAGGTCGTCAGCGGTGAGCTGGGGGTGTACCAGCCCGTCCCGCTCGGGTTGACCCCGCTCGACAAGACGATCGGCGGCGGACTGCGTCCAGGTGAGCTTCTCCTGATCGGCGGCGCCCAGGGGACGGGCAAGACGACCATTGCCCTCCAGATGGCCCGGAACGTGGCCGCGTCGGGCCAGGCGAGCGTCCTGTATGTCTGCTTCGAGCACGACGAACCGTACCTGCTGAACCGCCTCATCGCCCTTGAGTCCGCGCTGGCCCACATGCCCCAGAAAACCGGGGCAATCAAGATCCAGGACGTTCGCAAGGAGATCCTGGGGTCCTGGTCGGCGGACAACTCCGAGACGCCCAACCTGGCCAACAACCCCCGGCTCCGCCCCTCGCTTGACCGGATCGCGCGATACGGGCAAAACCTGTTCCTGCTGCGGGGCTCGGCGACGGCCAGCACCATCGACAACCTGCGAAAGCTCGTCCAGCAGTACCGCGAGCTGGCCGGGGACCGGCGCCTCGTGGTGATCGTGGACTACCTCCAGAAGGTGCCCCAGATCCCGGAGCCGGACACCGAGACGGAGAAGGTCACCTTCGTCGTGAACGGCCTCAAGGACATCGCCCTGTCGGAAGAAGTCCCGATGATCGCGGTCGTGGCCGCGGACAAGGAGGGCCTCAAGGCCTCGCGCCTCCGCAACTTCCACCTCCGAGGCTCCTCGGCCATCAACTACGAGGCGGACATCATCCTGATCCTCAACGAGAAGTACCACATCGTCGCCAAGGTCAACATCGAGTTCAACCCGTACCAGGCGCAGCGCTTCCGCGACTGGGTGATCCTGTCGGTCGAGAAGAACCGCGGCGGCCAGGACAACCTGGACCTCGAGTTCGAGAAGCACTTCGAATACTCGTGCTTCGACCCGAACGGCCGGACGGTGCAGGAAAAGTTGATCGAGGAACGCCTCTATAACGATTGACGACCAAGCCGGCGGCCGGGTTGGCTGGCGGCCGGGTTCGGCCGCAGGCGGTAGAGTCCCGGAGTGCATTCGGACGCGGAGTTCCCCGGGATCATCGAGGTCGTCGTCGAGATTCCGCGCGGCAGCCGGAACAAGTACGAGTTCGACGAAGCCGCCGGCGTCTTCCGTCTGGACCGGGTCCTGTCGTCGGCCGTCTACTACAACTTCGACTACGGCTTCATCGAGGGCACGCGGGCGGATGACGGCGATCACACCGACGCCCTGCTGATCATCGACGAGCCCACGTTCACGGGCTGCCATGTCTGGGCCCGCCCGGTCGGCGTGCTGGAGATGCGGGACGAGAAGGGCGCCGACTTCAAGGTCCTGTGCGTTGCCGACGGGGATGCCCACCAGGCGCACATCGAGGGCCTTGACCAGATCCGCCCGCATCGGCTCGTCGAGATCGAGCACTTCTTCGAGACGTACAAGCTGCTCGAGGACAAGACGGTCGAGGTCCTGGGCTGGCGCGGTCGGGATCGGGCCCTCGAGATCCTCCGGCTGGATCGGGACGCCTGGAAGCGGGAGCGCGGCGCCGCGCGCTGACGAATGGCCCACCACTACGAC
>JACVXW010000027.1 GCA_015661135.1 Chloroflexota bacterium | reverse complement strand
CGGGTCGCTTGCCGCCGCGCTGCGCGACGTCCGGGCGCTCGTCCTGGACGCGGACGGGGTTCTCCTGTACGCGGGTCAGCCACTCCCGGGCGCGGTGGATGCGCTCGCGCGGCTGGAGGCCGCCGGCGTCCCGTACCGGGTCGTCACGAACTTCTCGCTGGCCCATCGCGAGACGCTCGCCGCGCGCGTGTCGCGGCAGTTCGGCCGGCCGGTCAACCCATCGACGATCATCACCGCCGCCTCCGCCGCGGCGCGATGGACCGCCGTCCACCATCCCGGCGGGCCCCTCCTCGTGATCGCCTCGGACGATGCGCGCCGCGAGTGGGCCGGTCAGCACGTCGTCTCTCCGGACGAGGCAGACGCCCCCGGTCAGCAGGTCGCTGCGGTCGTCATCGGTGATGCGGCCGACGAGCTGTCATTCCGGAACCTGGACATCGCCTTCCGCCAGATTCGCGTCGGCGCGGCGTTCGTGGCGATGCACCGCAATCCCTGGTGGGTGACGCCAAGGGGCGTCACCCTCGACTCGGGCGCCATGGTGATCGGCCTCGAGCACGCGCTCGAGCAGAAGGCGATCGTTGCCGGCAAGCCGTCGCCGGTCGTGTTCCGCGAGGCGCTCCGCGAGCTGGCCGACGAGGTCAGGTCCGCCGGATCCGGCGCGCGCCTGCGGGCGAGCGATGTGGCGATGGTCGGCGACGACCTGGTTTCCGATGTCGCCGGCGCCCGGAGGACCGGCCTTCGCGGGATCCTTGTCCTCAGCGGCAAGACCGCCGGCGCCGCCCTCGACGGCGCAGACGCGGCCGGGCGCCTTCTAGACTGGAGCCCACATCGAAATCGCACCCCCGTGCGGATCCCTCTGCCCGCGCCGAACACCTGGAGACCTCCCGATGACGACCGAGTCCAAACCCCGGATCAAGATCACCTACGCGACGCTCCGGAACGACAACGAGGAGCTCCACGCGCTGTACGAAGCCGGCGTCGTAGCGTCGACCGCGGGCCTCGGTCGCCACCACCAGAACTTCGTCGACGGCCGCTGGCTGGACGGGCGGGCCGGCACATTCGAGGCGCGCTCGCCGATCGACTCGGAGATCCTCCTTGGGACATTCGCCAGAGGCGATGCCCTGGACGTCGTCGACGCGATCGCGGCTGCCCGTCGCGCCCAGCCGGCATGGCGGCGCACGGCGTGGCGCGAGCGTCTCGCGATCCTCCGCCGGGCGGCGGACCTCATCAGCGAGCGCCAGATGCGGTACAGCGCGGACATGGCCTACGAGGTCGGCAAGAACCGGCTGGAGGCACTCGGCGAGGTCGAGGAGGCGGCCGACCTCATCCGCTACTACGCCCAGACGATGGAGGACAACGCCGGCTACGACCACCCGATGGACAACCTCGGCGATATGACCGTCCACACCCGGTCCGTCCTTCGACCGCACGGCGTGTTCGCGGTGATCAGCCCGTTCAACTTCCCGATGGCGCTCGCGGCCGGGCCCATCTCGGCGGCCCTCATGGGCGGCAACACGGCCGTCTTCAAGCCCGCATCGGCGTCCCCGCTGTCGGCGGTGAACCTGATGCATGCCTTCATCGACGCCGGCGTTCCGCCCGGGGTCGTGAACCTGGTCATGGGCCCCGGCGATACCGTCGGCGAGGCGCTCCAGACGAACCCGGGAATCGACGGCGTCGTGTTTACCGGCTCGTTTGAGGTCGGGTTCCGGTTGTTCCGGTCCTTTTCAACCACCTGGCCGCGTCCATGCATCGTGGAGATGGGCGGCAAGAACCCGGCGATCGTGAGTCGGACCGCGGACCTGGAGGAGGCGGCCGAGGGGATCATGCGGTCCGCCTTCGGCTTCGGCGGGCAGAAGTGCTCGGCGAACTCGCGGGTCTACGTGGAGCGGCCGGTCCACGACGAGCTGGTCCGACTGCTCGTGGAGAAGACCGAGAAGATATCGATCGGGAATCCCATCCCGCGCGAGCACTGGCTCGGGCCGATCATCGACGCCAAGGCGGTGGCCCGCCACCAGCAGGCCGTGTCCGAGGCTCGCCGGGACGGCACCGTCTTCACGGGCGGTGAGCACCTGACCGATGGCGACCTGGCCCGCGGCTTCTATGTGGAACCCACCGTCGTGGGGCTCCCCTCGAGCCACCGGCTCTTCCAGGACGAATTGTTCGCCCCATTCACGGCGGTCGCGACCGTCGACTCGCTCGACGAGGCGCTGGGCCTCGCCAACGACTCGGCGTACGGCCTGACGGCCGGCGTGTACAGCGGCGACCCGGTCGATGTTGACCGGTTCCTCGATGAGATTCACGCCGGCGTCCTCTACGTGAACCGTCGCGCCGGCGCGACCACCGGCGCCTGGCCGGGCGTCCAGGCGTTCGGCGGCTGGAAGGGCAGCGGCTCCACCGGCAAGGCCGGCCTGTCCATGTACTACGTCGCCCAGTTCATGCGGGAGCAGAGCCACACCGTCGTGGACTGACCCGAGCGCCACCGGGCGGCGGGCGCCGTCGCGGGACGATCGGTCGGCCCTTGCAGCGCCCAGCGTGGTCGATGCGAAGGAGCGGCCATGGATGAACGGATACGGACCCTGGTCGTCGGTCTCGTGATCGTTGGCTTTGGCGTTGCCGCCGCTGGCTGCACCGGGGCGGTTGATTCCGGCACACCCGCGGGCGTCCCGACCGCTGCCCCGTCAGCTGCCCCGACTGCCGTTCCGATCCCAATGGCCGATCCGACCCCGACGTTCGCCGGCCAGGTGATCGACATCGCCGCGAAGGATCAAGTGTTCTCCTTGACCGAGATGCAGGTTGCCGCCGGATCGGCGTTCGAGATCCGGTTCGAGAACCAGGACGAATACAGCCATTCGATCTACATCACGGAGGGGGTGCGCCCGCCGTACCTGACGTTCAACGAGGCCCTCAATGGACCCAGCCTCTTCAAGGGCGAGTACATCAGGGGCCCAGCCACGATCAGCTACCGCGTCGACGCGCTGGTGCCGGGCACCTACCAGTTCTTCTGTCCGCCCCATCTGCCGATGATCGGAACGGTCGAGGTCAGGTAGCCGCCGCGGCGAGTTTGGATCCGTCGGGAACCAGGTTCGACTGCCGGGTGTAACAGCGGCATCAAGCCCGCTCTCTCCCGGAGGCCGATCATGCGCCGCTTCCTTCCGCTGATCCCCGCGTCGTTCCTGCTCCTCGTGCTGCTCGCGTTCGTGCCGGCCGCGCTCGCCGGCGGTGGCTGTCATGACGGCGGCACCAAGCCCGGTGTCGGGACGGCTCCAACCGTGAAGATCGACGGCTGCACCTTTGGCCCGGCGATCAACCGCGTCGAAGTCGGCACGGTGGTGACATGGATGAACACGTCGGTCACGCCGCACGATGTCACCGGAGCCCAGGGCGCGTGGGGGAGCCGGGTCCTCGAGGTGGGTGGCTCCTTCTCGCAGGCATTCCCCGTAGCGGGCCTGTACCCGTACTCGTGCAGCCTGCATCCCGGCATGGCCGGCGTCATCGAGGTCGTGGCCAAGGGTTCGGCTGCGGTGGCGGGGGCCGCGGCGTCGGCGGCGCCCGCACCGGCCGCGGATCAGAGCAGCGCGACAGATTCGACGCCGGACGGAGCCGGGGACCTGGTGCCCGTGGCCGCTGGCGGGCTTGGCATCGTCCTTGGCGCCCTGGGGGCCGCGCTCTTCGTCCGGCGCCGGGGCACGGAGGCGACGACCGCCCAGGCCTGAGCCTCTGCTAGACTCTCGGCGCTATCCAGTCTGCATAAATCGTATGCGTCGAGGTGCTCCTTGGCCCAGGCTCTGTCCAGGCTCGCGCAGGCGCGGCCCGTGCCCCATATCGTCACCGAGGTTCCCGGGCCAAAGGCCCGCGCGCATGTCGCCTATGACGAAACCTGGACCTCGCCGAGCCTGCCTCGCGCCTACCCGATCGTCCCGATCCGAGGTCAGGGTCTGACGGTTGAGGACATCGACGGCAACCTCTTCCTCGACTTCGCGGCCGGGATCGCGGTGACCTCCACCGGCCACTCCCATCCCCAGGTCGTCGCCGCGATCAAGGAGCAAGCGGCGGATCTCATCCACTTCTCGGCGAGCGACTTCTATCTGCCGATCTACGCAGAGGTCTGCGAGCGCCTCGCGAACCTGACCCCGATCAAGGGCGGTCGGGCACGGACCTATCTCGGGAACTCGGGCGCGGAGGTCGTCGAGGCATCGATCAAGCTGGCCCGCTACGCGACCGGCCGGCAGAACGTCGTCGCCTTTCTCGGCGCGTTTCACGGCCGGACCTACGGGGCCGTGAGCCTGACTGCCTCGAAGGCGAAGTACCACGCCCACTTCGGGCCGCTGCTCCCGGGCATCTACCACGCCCCGTTCGGGACGGTGGAAGGCCTGAAGTGGTTCGACGAGGTCCTGTTCGACAAGCTGGTCCCGGCCAACGAGGTCGCCGCGATCATCGTCGAGCCGATCCAGGGCGAGGGCGGTTACCTGGTGCCCGAGGACGGCTTCATGCCCGGCCTGCGCGAGCTGTGCGACCGCCACGGGATCCTCCTGATCGCCGATGAGATCCAGTCGGGCGTCGGCAGGACCGGGGCGATGTGGGCGGTGGACCTCTGGAACGTCAAGCCGGACATCCTGCTGACTGCCAAGGGCGTCGCGTCCGGGATGCCGCTGGGGGCGATGGTCGCACGGGCGGACCTGCTCGAGGCGTGGGGACCAGGCGCCCACGGCTCGACCTACGGCGGCAATCCGGTGGCCTGCGCGGCTGCCCTGGCAACCCTCGAACTCATCGAAGGCGGCCTCGTCGACAACGCCCGCGTCCGTGGCGACCAGGCCATGGCTGGCCTCGCGGTGCTCGCGGATCGGTTCCCGCGCCTCATCCCGGCCGTCCGCGGTCGCGGGCTGATGATCGGCATCGAATTCGACACGGCAGCCCACGCCGACGCGGTTCAATCGGCCTGCTTCCAGCGCGGCTTGCTCGTCCTGGAGTGCGGGAAGTCGTCGGTCCGGTTGTCACCGGCCCTCACGGTGAGCGGCGAAGAGATCGTCACCGCCCTGCGGATCTTCGCTGAGGCCGTCGCCGAGGTCGCGGCTCGCTGAACATGGTGGGACGGCTCGCTCAGTAGAGCGGCGCCGCCCGGCTGATCCGGGTCGCGATGAGGGCGCCCATGACCGCTAGCGCGGCGCCGTAGCCGAACATCTGCCCGGCAGCCAGCGTGCCGACGACGGCCGATGCCACGAGCACGACGCTCAGCCACCGGGTGTCGCGAATCATCATGAGTCCGACGGCGCAGACGATCGTCACGACCGCGAGGACGAAGCCGATCATCGTGGCCTCGGTCCGCGTGGCATCGCCGGCCATGCCGAATAGCAACCCGTGACCCCTGACACCCTGTCCGAACAGGGATCCGAAGATCTCGATGCCGCCGCCGAATGCGGCGGCCAGGAACGCTGCGGTTCTCCGGCCCATGGTTCTCGCCTCCCTTGCACGGCGGGCGCCGTGGCTATGCCGATCGATCATCTCGACCCCCACGTGACCACGCTGGGGCGCATCGGCCCGAATGAGGGTGACATTCGGCCTGCTGCAACGGGCCATCGGCCGCGTCCAGCGCCGCACGTCGCGGCGCAGATTTTCGTGGACAACGGAGGGCCAGTACGCCCGGCGTCCGCCGGTGCGTGATCGGCCCGCAACATCGAGGGAGGAAGGGAGCAGATGGAGTTCACCTCAAAGGAACTCTGGACCGTGCTGCACGGCCTCGTGCTCGGAACCCTGTTCCTGCTCGCGTTCGCCGGGGGCCTGGCTGGCCTGTACAGCCTGAAGGCCAACCTGCTGACCGAGGAGGGCATCGCCGAGCGGACGCCGCGCCTGCTGATCGGGTCGTGGGTGATGGCGATCGTGGCCTGGCTCACGGTGATCAGCGGCACGTTCATCGCCTACCCGTGGTACCGGGCCAAGCCGCCAGAAGGGCTTGATCTCAAGGACCAGACGGTGCTCGGCGACTTCCCGCGCTACTGGCTGCTCGCATCGGACAAGACCGCTGAGTGGCACAAATTCGGCATGGAGTGGAAGGAACACGTCGCCTGGATGGCGCCGTTCCTCGCAACCGCCGTCGCGTTCGGCGTCGTGTACTACGGGGCGCAGCTGGTTCGACGCGGTGAAATCCGTCGCGCCCTGATCATCTTCTTCACCCTGGCCTTCATCGCCGCCGGCGTGGCCGGCCTGTTCGGAGCCTTCATCACGAAGGCCGCCCCGATCGCCTGAGGAGACGAACAATGCAGGACATGCAGACCAAGCCAAATGGTCCGGTGGCCGCGGCCTTCGTCGCCGCCGGCATCGGCTCCCTCGTCCTCGGGATCTTCGTGGTCCTGAACGAGGTGTCGACGGACATCAATACCTTCCTGAAGTTCGACGCCAGCTACGGGCTCGGCTCGGGCGTCGGCCCGCTGTCGGGCAAGGTTGCGCTCGCCACGATCGCGTACCTCGCGTCGTGGGTCGTGCTCCACTTCTACGCCCGCGGCAAGGAAGTCAACTTCAGCCGCTGGTTCATGGTGGCGCTCGTCCTCGTGTTCGCCGGGTTCGCCCTGACGTTCCCGCCGATCTTCGAGTTCGTCGTAGGCCTGTTCCCCGCGGCCGAGTAACCGCATCGGGCAGCGCCCGACCGTCACAGGGCAAACAACGAGCCGCCGGCCAGATTGGCCGGCGGCTCTTCTGCGTCGGGTGTCAGGCTTCCGCGGCGCGCAGGTCTGACGACCACAAGCGCACGTAGGCGACTGCGATTCCGAGCAGCGCCCCGACGCCCATGATCGGCGCGCCGATCCGCTTGATATCGGCCGAGTCCGCGACGAGTCCGGCCGCGAAGATCACGAACCCGATGTTCAGGATCCAGAAGATCGCCTGCCCGGCCCACGGCCAGCGGCCTGAACGGTCCCCGGACAACACGAGGATGTGCCCGAAGGCGAGATTCGTGATGACCCCGACGAAGACCGTGTGATCGAGAGCGACGAGGATGTTGAGGGGGAAGGTCGCGGGGTCAGTGATGAATCGGTAGACGATGTACATGAACAGTGCCATCGCGATCGGCGCAAAGACCGCGGCGAGGTGCCAATGGCGCTGCGGCGTCGCGGCCAGCCACGCGGTGCGCAGCGCCGTCGGCCAGATGCGGACGACGAACAGGACGACGCTCACGAGGTTGAGCAGGAGGTCGATCCCGCCCGCGGCCTGAACGGCCTGGGCCCCGGACTCCGTCGAGGCGTCGAAGAGCAGGAGTGTCGCGGCAAGCAGGAGCCCACCGGCGAAGATCGTCAGGACCTGGATGATGCCGAGGGTCGGGTAACCAGTCGTCCCCCGAAGCCGCCACTCAATGATGCCCATCGCGGTCAGGACGAGATAGGCGAATGTCATGGTCGCCGCATGCGCGCCGACGACGTCGCCACCCTTCGGGAACAATTGTGCCCCGGTGGCCAGTTCTATCTGGATCAGGACGCCGATGACGGCGCCGTAGGCGAAGCTCGACAGGCCGAGGGCGATAGCGAGGGCCGGTAGCGACCGGCGTGCCAGCGCCTGGCGCCAAACCCAGAGGAACAGCCACAGGATCGCGACAAGCAGGACGACGCCCACGATCGCGCGGGCCGGCAGATTCCCGGAGTAGAAGGCCGCTGCATAGGCCGGTACGGCGACCATGAACAGCGCGGATAGGCGGGCGTCACCGGACCGGAAGAACCAGATCGCGGTGGCGATCAGGCCGAGCGAGATCCAGCCGACGGTGCCGGCGTGGACGTGGGTGAGCAGCGCCGGGCGCATCGACGCGGGCGCGAAGTCGACAAGGTCGAGGCCATTGAGCAGGCCGATCACGACGGTCACGACGAACATCGCCGCCGCGACGAGGAAGAGGCCGCGCACCTGTCGCGGCCATGGCATGGACATGTTGACCCTCCCGGGACGCGTCAACGGCCGGTGCGACCGCACCCGCTCGCTGCGCACGATCGTAGCCACACGGGAGGGCGCCTGCGCGCCGCCGGCGCAGTCACGAGCAGCACCCCCGGCCCGTGCCGGATACTTGCGCGGATGACCAACCCCAAGGTCGCGTCAATGCGCGATGCCATCGCCGACCTCGTCCGGGACGGTGACACGGTGGCGATCGAGGGATTCACCCACCTGATCTCGTTCGCGGCGGGGCACGAGATCATCCGCCAGCGCAAGCGTGACCTGACCCTCGCCCGGCTCACACCGGACCTCATCTACGACCAGATGATCGCCGCCGGGGTGGCCCGGAAGCTGATCTTCAGCTGGCTCGGGAACCCGGGTGTCGGCGGGCTTGGCGCCATCCGGCGCCGGATCGAGACCGGGGACCCCGCCCCGCTCGAGGTGGAGGAGTACAGCCATTTCGGGATGGTCGGCCGGTACACCGCCGGCGCGGCCAACCTCCCGTTCTTTCCACTCCGGAGCTACTTCGAGACGGACCTGCCGGTCGTCAACCCCCTGATCCGCGAGATCGAGTCGCCGTACGGCGACGGCAAGGTGTACGCGGTCCCGCCGCTCAAGCCGGATGTCACGATCATCCACGCGCAGCGTGCCGATGCCGCGGGCAATACACAGGTCTGGGGCCTCCTCGGATGCCAGAAGGAGGCGGCGTTCGCGGCCGATCGGGTCATCGTCGTCGTCGAGGAGCTGGTGGATGAGGCCGTCATCCGCGCCGACCCGAACCGGACGATCATTCCGGGCCTGATCGTGGACGCGGTGGTGGTGGAGCCCTTCGGCGCCCACCCGAGCTACGTCCAGGGCGCCTACGACCGCGACAACCAGTTCTACCTTGACTGGGATGCCATCACCCGGGACGAGGGGAGCATCCAGGCGTGGCTGCGTGACTGGGTGTACGACCTGGACGGCCGCACGGCCTATGTCGACAAGCTCGGCCCGGATCGGGTCGCGAGCCTGCGGCCGGCAGCCGCCGCCCCGTCAGGGTCCGTCGACTACGGGCAGTACACGTGACGGCTGCGGTGCACGGGAGCGCGTTCTCGAAGTCCGAGATGATGATCGTCGCCGCCGCGCGCGAACTCGCCGGCCAGCGGGTCTGCTTCGTCGGCGTGGGCCTGCCGAACATCGCGGTCAACCTCGCCCAGCGAACCGTGGCCCCGGATCTGGAACTCGTCTACGAGGCCGGGGTCTTCGGTGCCCGGCCCGCCCGCTTGCCGCTGTCGATCGGCGATCCGACCATCGTGACTGGATCAACGGCCGCAGTCTCCATGTACGAGCTGTTCAGCTTCTACCTCCAGGGTGGCCTCATCGACGTCGGGTTCCTCGGCGCGGCGCAGATCGACCGGTTCGGCAACATCAACACGACAGTGATCGGCGACTACGAGCGGCCGACGACGCGTCTGCCCGGCAGCGGCGGGGCGTGTGAGATCGCGATCAATGCCCGGCAGGTCTTCGTGATCATGCGCCAGAGCGCCCGATCGTTCGTGGAGAAGATCGACTTCCGGACCTCGCCGGGGAACCTCGGCGGGGCCGAGCAGGCGGAGCGGATCCGGCGCGAGGGCGGCTGGCTCGGCCGTGGGCCCTCGGTCGTCGTCACGGACCTGGGCACCTGGCACTTCGACGACGACTGCGAGATGCGCCTCGACTCGCTCCATCCGGGCGCCACCCTCGACGACGTCCGGGCCACGATCGGGTGGCAGCCCCGGATCGCCGGGTCGCTTGCGTCCACGGCCCCCCCGACCGACGCCGAGCTCCGGCTCATCCGGGAGGAGCTGGACCCCGGGGGCGCCTACACGAGGTAGGTCAGGAGGCCAGCCGATGGGACTGGTCGTGCGCCCCGCAGCTCTCGCGGATGACGAGCGTCCCGTCGAGCACCCTCCGGCGCGGGGCCGCCGCCGGGTCGGCGATGGCGCGCTGGAGCTGCCCCATCGCCGCGACGCCGATGTCGTAGGTCGGCAACGTCACCATCGTGAGCGTCGGATGCGTGAACTCCGCGACCCCCGTGTCCCCGTAGCCGGCGATGGCAAGGTCGTCGGGCACGCGCAACCCATGGCGGCGAGCCGCTTGCAGGACGCCAACGGCCAGCATCCCGCCGCTCACGAACACGGCGGACGGTGGGTCGGGCCGCTCGAGGAGGGACCGCGCTCCGGTCCGTCCTGACTCGAGATCGATCCCCCCAACCGTGACGATGAGGCTCGAGTCCACCGACCTTCCGGCATCCTTCAACGCCTGCCGATAGCCTTCGAACAGCTCACGCTGGTTCGGCCACTCGATTGGGCATGTCACGTAGCCGATCCGATCGTGGCCATGGTCCAGCAGGTGGCCCGTCGCCTCAGCGCCGGCTCGTTCCGCGTTGAACAGGAGCGTGTGACCGGCCCGGTCAGGCTGGTCGACGTAGACGATCGGGGGCGTGGTGTCAGGCCGGTCGGTCTCCGCGGGTCCGCCCATGGAAACGGCAATGATCCCCTGGGCCCCGCGCGCAGTGAGCTGCCGGATCGCGATCCGCGCTCGCTCCTCCGAGTCGCGGCTGTCGACGATGAACAGCAGCGTGCCCGTCTCGTCGGCCTTCGCCTCGATGCCGCGGAGCAGGTCGAGGTAGAACGGGTCGAGCCCGGCGATGATCACCCCGACGGTGTTGCTCATGTGGCTGGGAACGCCGGGCGACAGGCTCCCCGAGCCGGCGGCCAGCACGGTCGTCCCGACCCCGTGACGCGTCACCA
>JACVXW010000150.1 GCA_015661135.1 Chloroflexota bacterium | reverse complement strand
GTCATCACCTCCAGCTGGCGATCGCGCAGGAACTCGAAGGCCTGCCGGCCTTCCAGCGAAACCTGGGCTCGAACGCCTTCGCGGAGGGCTGGGGGCTGTATACGGAACGTCTGGCCGACGAGATGGGCCTCTATTCGTCGGACATGGACCGCTTCGGGATCCTGTCGTTTGACGCCTGGCGAGCCGGACGGCTCGTTGTGGACACCGGCATGCACGCCCTGGGCTGGACCCGAGGCGAGGCGATCGAGTTCATGCGCGCCCACACCGCACTCGGCGACAACAACATCGCCAACGAGATCGACCGCTACATCGCCTGGCCGGCGCAGGCCCTCGCGTACAAACTCGGCCAGCTCGAGATCCTTCGGCTCCGGCGACAGGCCGAGTCGGAACTTGGCGACCGGTTCGAGATTCGGTCGTTCCACGACACGGTCCTCGGGTCCGGGGCGGTCGGGCTGACGACGCTGGCCGAGATCGTCGAAGCGTGGATCGAGCGGGAGCGGGCCGCGGCCTGATGCCGCGGCGCTCGGGCTGGCTCTAAGAGTCTCCGGCGTGTGGCCGTCGCGCGACCGCGGCCGCGATCCGCGTCCGAATCTCGGGGAACGTGGCCGTCACGCGGCCGAACTCGAAGCTTCCGAGCACCAACAGCTCGCAGTCGGTCGCGCATGTCGCTGTGGCGGTCCGTTCACCCTGCTCGATAAGGGCGATCTCGCCGAGGAACCCGCCGGCGGTCATCGACCGGACCGGCAGGCCGGACCGCTCGACGTGGACGGTGCCGGAGACGATGACGTAGAACGACTCGGCCGGGTCACCCTCGCGCATCAGGACGGTGCCGGCCGGTGCGTCGAGCTCGCGGGCGAGCGTCGCGACCGCCTCCATGCTGCGCTCGTCCAGTGCGGCAAAGAGCGGCACGCGCCCGAGGAGATCGACCTTCGAATCCATGCCGGCGAGGATAGCCCAGCCCTACACTGGGCGTCTGCACACCCCCGCACCAGCCGAAGGCAGGACATGGCCGACCGATCGCTCCCCTACGACCGCCCGACCGACGTCGGCAAGCGTCACTCGCACGCGCTGACCGACGGGCCAGATCGCGCCGGGGCGCGGTCCATGCTCAAGGCCGTCGGCTTCACGGATGACGACCTGGCCAAGCCGCTCGTCGGCGTCGCCACGACCTGGATCGAGACGATGCCGTGCAACCTCAACCAGCGTCGCCTGGCCGAATTCGTGAAGCAGGGCATTCGAGAGTCCGGCGGCACGCCCATGGAGTTCAACACGATCGCCGTGTCGGACGGCGTGTCCATGGGGACCGAGGGCATGAAGGCGAGCCTCATCAGCCGCGAGGTGATCGCGGATTCGATCGAGCTCGTCGTCCGCGGCCATCTCCTTGACGGCGTCGTCTGCCTGGTCGGCTGCGACAAGACGATTCCCGGCGCCGCGATGGCCATGGCCCGCCTGGACGTCCCCGGCCTCGTTCTCTACAACGGGACCATCTACCCCGGCCACTACAAGGGCCGTGACCTGGAAATCGTGTCGGTCTACGAGGCCATCGGTGCGTACCGGGCCGGCAAGATCTCGCTCGAGGAGCTGTACGAGATCGAGAGCGCGGCGTGTCCCGGCGCGGGCGCCTGCGGCGGCCAGTTCACGGCCAACACGATGAGTACCGCGCTCGAGTTCATGGGTCTCTCGCCCGGTGGCCTCAACGCGATCCCGGCCGAGGATCCGAAGAAGGACCAGGCCGCCCAACGTGCCGGCGAGCTGGCGATGACCCTCGTCCGCCACGATATCCGGCCCTCGCACATCGTCACCCGGAAGGCGATCGAGAACGCGATCGCCTCGGTCGCCGCCACGGGCGGCTCCACCAACGCGGTCCTCCACTTCCTCGCCATCGCCCATGAGTTCGGAATCCCGCTCGACATCGATGAGTTCGGGCAGATTGCCGACCGGACGCCGATCGTCGCCGACATGCGCCCCGGCGGACGGTACGTCGCGTCGGACCTGTACGACGCCGGCGGCGTCGGGCTGGTCATGCGCGAGCTCCTGAAGCGCGACCTCCTCCACGCGGACGAGAAGAACGTCGACGGCCGGACGATCGCGAAGATCGCCGCAGCCGCGGTCGAGACGGAGGGCCAGAAGGTGGTCGTCCCGATCGAGACGCCGATCAAGGCGGTCGGCGGGCTGACGATCCTGCGCGGATCCCTCGCGCCGGACGGCTGCGTCGTCAAGCTGGCCGGGCACGAACGGCTCCACCACCGCGGTCCGGCCCGGGTCTTCGATTCGGAGAAGGCGTGTTTCCAGGCGGTCAAGGAGCGACAGATCGTGGCCGGCGACGTCGTCGTGATCCGCTACGAGGGCCCGGTCGGCGGCCCCGGGATGCAGGAGATGCTGAGCGTCACCGCCGCGCTGCAGGGCGAGGGCCTGGGCGAGTCCGTCGCCCTCCTCACCGACGGCCGATTCTCCGGCGGGACCCACGGCCTGATGATCGGGCACGTGGCACCGGAGGCGGCGCTCGGCGGTCCGATCGCGCTGGTCCACGAGGGCGACGAGATCGAGATCGACGTCGTCGGGAAGCGGATGGACCTCCTGGTTGACGACGCGGAACTCGCCCGCCGTCGGGCCGCGTGGACCGCGCCGCCGCCCAGCTACTCAACCGGCGTCATGGCCAAGTACGCGGCGCTCGTCTCCTCGGCGTCCGAAGGGGCGGTCACGACAGGCCGACGATTGGCGAACGCGCTCCGCTCCGGATAGTCGCCGACTCCTGGCGGTTGCTCTGCCGATCGGGAACGATTCGGCCTTGCGCTTCGCCATAGGATGCAGAGCGCAGTCACCGTGACTGTGCCGAACGCAGAACCGAGGCGACCGTGGACCAGCGAGGTCTCGTCGGGCGAGCACAGCGAGGCGATCATGACGCCTTCGCGCTGCTGGCCGGCGCGACGATCGCGCGCCTGGATGCGGCCGCTCGCCTGATCCTCCGGGACCACGACCTCGCAAGGGATGCCGTCCAGGAGGCGATGGTCCGGGCCTGGCGGGACCTGCCCACGTTGCGCGATGTGGACCGGTTCGACGCCTGGCTCCATCGGCTGCTCGTCAATGCCTGTCTCGACCTGGTCCGACGGCGCAAGCGTCACCTCGCCGAAATCGAGCTTACGCCTCTACATTCGCCGGCTGTCGCCGACTTCAGCGGCTCGGTCGTCGATCGCGATCTACTCGATCACGCGCTCAGGGCGCTCGCGCCCGATCGACGCGCGGTCGTGGTCCTCCACTACTACCTGGGCATGCCGCTGCCAGAGGTGGCGAAATGCCTGGGTCTCAATCTGGGCACGGCGAAGTCGCGCCTGCATCGCTCGCTTCGTGATCTGCGGAGCAGCGTCACGGTGGGCGACGGTACGGCCGAGCGCGTGCCAGAAGGGCGGTTCGCATGATCTCGAACGACCGGTTCGATCGCGAACTCGTCGCGGCACTCGGCGATCTCGCCCCGCTGCGGTCGCCCGACTACCTCTCCGACATCCTCGGGCGGACCGCCCGCACGCGGCAGCGGCCGGCCTGGGCCTCTCTCGAAAGGTTGCTTCCCATGGATATCGCGACCAAGGTCGCCGGGGCGATGACGTTCCCCTGGCGTCGCCTCGCTCTCATCGCCGTGCTCGGGCTCCTGCTCGCCGTCGCGACCGCGATCTATAGCGGCTCCCAGCGCGAGTTCCCCGCAGCCCCGCCGTTCGGGCTCGCCGGGAACGGTCTCGTCGCCTATGAGACGAACGGCGACATCTTCGTCTCGGACCCGGTGACCGGCGCGGTGAGCCCGATCACGTCTGGCGCCGACGCGGAACGCCAGCCGATCTGGTCCCCGAACGGCACCCGGCTGCGCTCCGGAGCGTCGATCGGGTCGTCTTCTCCCCGGACGGTAGCCAGCTGGTGATCGCGGCGGGACGGGACGTCTCGACGGCGCTCGCGCTCGCGTCGGTAGCCGGCGACCGTTTCGAGTGGCTCGAGACGAATGGACCGGCGATCTTCCCCGTATTCCGCCCACCCGACGGGGCTGAACTCCTCTTCGCAGGTGGGTCCGTCGATGCCGGCGGGATGGCGCTCTACGCGCTGGACCTCGCGTCGCGCCAGATCACCCAGATCGCGGCGCCGCGCAAGGGCGGTCAGTTCACCGGGTCACCCCAGTACTCGCCGGACGGGACGCGGATCGCCTACACGTACTGGATCAGCGGGACGCCCGACGTCGGCGTCGTCCTGTACGAGGAACGCGAGTCCCGCGTCCACATCGTCGACGCCGAGGGTGCGACCGAACCGGTCCGCATCCCGGTCCCCGACGGGCTCTGCTGCGACGGTTTCCCTGCCTGGTCGAACGACGGGACCCGGCTCGCGTTTGTCCGCTGGTACGACGTCCCGGCCGACAAGGGGATCGCCATCGTGCCGGTGGAGATCGGCGGCGCCGGACGCTGGTACCCAGTCCCGTCGCTAGACACCGTGCGGCTGACATGGTCGCCCGACGACCGGTTCCTGCTCGTCACCCCGCTCGATTCATCGGATATCCGGCTCCCGCAGGTGCGCCTGGACGTCGAGACGGGCGCGATCGTCGACATCCCCTGGGAAACAACGAGCGACCCAGCCTGGCAACGCCTCGCCCCCTGACGAGGATCCCCGCAGGACTCGGTCTCCGCCGCCGGAAACTTCAAGAAACTCCCCGCTGCATCTCTTTTTGAACACATCGAGGGTCCGCCGACGTCAGTTAGTAGACACCGGTCAGGCCACCCAGTCATC
This sequence comes from Chloroflexota bacterium, assembly GCA_015661135.1. Classification (GTDB taxonomy): domain Bacteria; phylum Chloroflexota; class Limnocylindria; order Limnocylindrales; family CSP1-4; genus UBA5189. The sequence goes on along the minus strand of JACVXW010000150.1, from coordinate 2,228 downwards.
AGTGCGTCCCGAAGGATCGCGGAAAGGAATCAGGCGCATGTCTTCCAAGGAACGGATCACGAGCAGCGGAACACGCAGGATGGCAGGGGTTGCGGGACTGGCCGGCGTCCTCCTGATGTTCGCCAGCACCGCTGTGCTGGCCAAGAACTACGGGTCGTGGGCGGTAGCCGTCAACGCCGAATCGATCACGGGCACAAGCTCCGAACTCAACACGGCGTACCTGGATGGATGTCCCATCCAGTCGCCGGACGGGCTGAGCCTGTACATGGCCTCGAACCGGCCGGGCGGCGAAGGCGGGATCGACCTGTGGGTCAGCCACCGGGCCTCGAGGGGCGAGCCGTACGGGGCTCCCGTCAATCTCGGCCCGGACATCAACACTGCGGCCGACGATTTCTGCCCGACCCCGATCCCCGGCAAGGGGCTGTTCTTCGTCAGCACGCGCGTGCCAGGGAGCTGCGGCGGAGCGGACATCTATTACGCCCGGCAGAACCCGGCCCATGGCTGGTCGACTCCCGCGAACCTCGGCTGCGCCGTGAACAGCGCTGTCGGAGAGGCGGGGCCATCGCTGTTCGAGGCGGCCGACGGCACCTACCTGTACTTCTCGAGCGGACCCGACATCTACTCGTCGAGGCAACAGGCCGACGGCAGCTTCGGCCCGCGGGAGGCGGTCACGGCGTTGAACTCCGCCTCCTATGCGGACCTGCGCCCGAACGTTCGCAAGGATGGCCTCGAGATCGTGTTCGACTCCAACCGCCCCGGTGGAGTGGGCATGGCGGACCTGTGGATCGCCACCCGGGAGAGCACGGCCGACGCATGGTCCGCGCCGGTCAACGTCGGTCCGAACGTGAACACCGTGGATAACGAGACGCGGGGCTCGTTCAGCCGGGATGGCTCGACGCTCTACTTCGGACGAGCCCCTGGTCCGGAAGGCGGGAGCGACATCTTCGTGACGACCCGCTGACGAGGCGCGGCCGGCTCGCCACGCCCCGGATCGCGGAGGCCGTGGACCAACACCGAAAGAGGCGGTGCCGTCGGGGCACCGCCTCTTTGCGAACGTGGCCCGGCATGCGGGAGCGCGCCCGCGCTCGCCATCCGGCACAATCGGCCTGTGGCCGCCCCGACCCTCCCACCCGATCCCGAGGCCTACGACGCCGAGCGGAACCAGCACGCCCGCAAGCGCGGGCTGGCAGCGCCGTACATCGCCGGCGGACGCGATCCGGATCCCGCCGCCGGGCGCGCGGAGGAGCGGCGCCTCCTGCGCTGGCTGCTCGTGATGATCGTCACGATCGTCCTCTCGGGGTTCGTGCTCGGCATCCTCGGCAACCTCGTCACCGGGGCCGCCTGAGTGGTCAACACCGACCATGCCAGGCCGTCCGATGCGCTGACCGACGAGCGCTGGTGGCTCGCCCACGAGCGCCTGGTCGCGACGCTCCGCGAACTGATCCGCATCCCGTCCGTGAACCCGCCGGACCCGCCGGGCCCGGAACTGGCCGCCGCCCGGGCGATCGCGGCCAGGCTCGAGGAGAGCGGCGTCCCGGCAACCGTGTATGAACCCTTCCCCGGCCGCGGGTCCGTGGTCGCGCGGCTCCGCGGCGATGGCACGGGCGGCGAACCGCTCCTGCTCCTGTCGCACCTGGACGTCGTGCCGGCGCCCGCCGACCGCTGGACGCACGACCCGTTCGCAGCGGAGATCGCCGATGGCTACATCTACGGGCGCGGTGCCGTGGACATGAAGGACCTTGTCGCGATGGGGGTGGAGGTGATCCGCCTGCTCGCGGAGTCGGCCACCGCGGCCGGCCTGGACCCGGCCACTGCCCCGATCCCGGGGCTCCGTCGCGACGTGCTCCTGGCCGTCACGGCGGACGAGGAGGCCGGCGGCCACGAGGGGATCGGCTGGCTGATCGACCACCATCCAGAGCACCTCCGGGCCGCCGGCGCGCTCAACGAATCGGGCGGGGTCAGCCTCGAGGTCGCCGGCCGACGCCTCTACCCCATCCAGGTCGCGGAAAAGGGCTACGCCGTCTACCGGATCACGGTCCGCGGAACCTCGGGACACGGGTCCATGCCCCGGCCGGACAATGCGGCGATCCTGGCCGCCGATGCCATCGCCCGCCTCGCGGTCCTTGGCCGTCCCCGGGTCACGGCCATCATGGGGAGCTTCTACGAAGCGGCCGCCGAGGCGCTCGGCGGCGAGGCGGCCACGCTCCTCCGGGCGATGGCAAGCGGGG
>JACVXW010000149.1 GCA_015661135.1 Chloroflexota bacterium | reverse complement strand
CCGAAGGGTCATCGGGCTGCCCGGTCGGTCGCCGACAGGGGCCGGGGGCTCAGGCCGACTTGTCGGTAAGGAAGGAGGCCATCGAGAAGAGGACGAACAGGACGATGAGCACGATCGTGAACTGCCACAGGCGTCGCTCGATGCCGCGCCGGCTGCGATAGACCGCCGAGTCGCCGCCGAATGCGCCGGACAGCCCGGCGCCGCGCGACTGGAGCAGGACCGCCAGCGTCAGGGCGACAGAGACGATGAGCTGGCCGGCGGCCAGGGCTGGATTCACGGATTCGACCTCCCAGGTGACGGCGTCGGATGGTAGCACAGGCCTCCGTTCGAGCCCCGGCGCAGTTCGAGCCCGCGGCCTCAGGAGTCCAGCAGGGAGCGGCCGGTCACGCCCGGCCACACCGGCAAGCCGGCCAGCTCAAGAAGGGTCGGCGCGACGTCGGCCAGGACGCCATCCCGGAGTCGTCTCCCAGGAAGGGCACGTCCGGCGAGGACCAGCGGCACGGGATTGAGGGAGTGCGCCGTGATCGGTGATCCGTCCGGGTTGCGCATCTCGTCCGCGTTGCCGTGGTCCGCCGTGATGGCGAGGACGGCTCCGGGGCCGTCGGGTGCGGCGGCCTCGACCCGGCCGATGGCGGCGACGATGCGCGCGAGGCAGGCATCGATCGTCTCGAGCGCCCGCAGCGTCGCCGACCAGTTTCCTGTGTGGCCGACCATGTCCGGGTTGGCGAAGTTCGCGACGATGAAGTCGAACCGGCCCGATTCGATCCCGGAGACGATCGCGTCGGTGACGCCCTCGGCACTCATCGCCGGCTGAAGATCGTAGGTCGCCACGAGCGGCGAAGGCACGAGCACCCGCTCCTCGCCCGGGAACGGCGCTTCGCGTCCGCCGTTGAAGAAGTAGGTGACGTGGGCGTACTTCTCCGTCTCCGCGACGTGCAGCTGCGCCCAGCCGGCCTCCGAGACTGCCTGGGCGAGCGAACGCGCCTGATCCGGCGGAAACGCGACCTCCACGGGCAGGCCGTCCTCGTACTTCGTCATGGTCACCACCCGGACACCCGTCGGCGGCGGGCTGCCGTCGGGTGCTACCCGATCAAAGTTGGCAAACGCGCGGTCGGCCAGGGCGCGGGTGAGCTGTCGGGCCCGATCGGCGCGGAAGTTGAGGTGGATGATCGTCTCGCCGTCGCGGAGTCCACCGTCGATGCCATCGAGGACCGTCGGCCGGACGAACTCGTCGGACTCGCCCCGCTCGTAGGCGGTCAGCACCGCGCCCGTGGCATCCGCGGCCCGCTCCCCCCGCCCGTGCACGATCGCGTCGTAGCCGGCCTCGACCCGGTCCCAGCGGGCGTCCCGGTCCATGGCGAAGTATCGACCTCCGACGGTCGCGATCCGGGCGTCAGGATGGACATCGGCCAGCCGGCTCTCCAGATCCGGGACGAAGTCGATGGCCGAGCGCGGCGGCGTGTCGCGGCCATCGAGCAGGGCGTGGACGCGGACGGATCGGACGCCGCGGTCGGCCGCGAGTCTCGCGAGCGCCACCAGATGCCGATCATGGGCATGGACGCCGCCCGGCCCGATGAGGCCGACGATTGCCAGCCGTGCGCTTCCGGCCGCTGCCTGGTCGCAGGCCGCCACCAGGGCCGGCCGGCGGAAGAACGAGCCATCCTCGATCGCGGCGTCGATCCGGGGCAGGTCCTGGAGGACCGGCCGGCCGGCTCCCAGGTTCAGGTGCCCAACCTCCGAGTTGCCCATCTGGCCGGGCGGCAGCCCCACGGCCTCGCCGGACGCCTCGAGCCGGGCGCTCGGCCACAGATCGAGCAGGGCGCGCCATGTCGGCATGGGCGCCGCACCGATGGCGTCGGCGGCCGGGTCACGCCCGATCCCGAATCCATCCAGGACGACGAGGACGATCGGTCGGGGGCGAGCCCCCATCAGTTGGTCGGGCCGGCGACGATGCCCGCCTGGGCCCGGCGCGCGGCCGCGGTCAGGCCGGCCCGAGCCACGATGCCGGCCATCTCATCCGGCTTGAGCGACGCCCCGCCGACGAGCGCGCCGTCGATCGCCGGCTCGGCCAGGAACTCGTCGATGCTCGCCGAGGTGACGCTGCCGCCGTACAGGACGGGAACCCCCTCGCCGGCATCCGGGAACCCGAGCCGGGCAAGCGTCACCCGGATGGCGGTCGCCATCGCGGCCGCGTCCGATCCGCGGGCCGTCAACCCGGTCCCGATGGCCCAGACCGGCTCGTAGGCGATCGTCAGCCATGGCCCCACGGCCGAAGCCGCGGCCGCCTGCGCGTCCGTCATCGAGAACAGGCCCGGATCGGTCCCGGCGAGCGCTCCACCGAGCTGCCGCTCAACCACGCTCTCGGCCCGGCCGGCTTGGCGCTCGTCGAGCTGCTCGCCGACGCACAGAATCGCCCGGAGGCCGGCGGCCCGGGCGGCTCGCAGTTTCCGGCCGATCAGGTCGTCCGTCTCGGCGGCGTCCCGGCGCCGCTCCGAGTGGCCGACGATGACCCACGACGCGAGACCGACGAGCATCGTCGCGGCGACCTCGCCGGTGTAGGCACCGGCCGCCTCGTGGTGGACGTTCTGGGCACCGACGGCGACGCCGTTGCCGTCGGCCGCCACGACGTCCGGACCGACCAGCGCGTCGCGCACCGCCGCGAGGCAGACGAACGGCGGGCAAATGACGCGAAGGACACCCGGCGTCCGGCTGCGGGCGCCGATCGTCCGGGCCAGCTCGCCCGCATCGGCCGGGGTCGTGTGCATCTTCCAGTTTGCGGCGACGATCACGTTGCGCATCACCGAATCATGCCAGAGGCGCGGGGGATCCCTCCGCGTGCCGCGCGATCCGCTCCATCCGGTCGAGGGCGCGCTGCACCGTGCTGCGGTGAACCGCGAGGCGGTCGGAGAGCTCGGTCAGGGTCGCCTCGGGCGTTGCGCGCCGCGCCTCGGCGACGACGCGGACCACGCGCGACTGCTCGGCGAGCCTGCCGTCCGCCTCGAGCTGGTCGATCGCCGCCAGCTGCCGCCCGGCCGCAGCCACCGACCGTTCGAGGTTGGCGGACTCGGCGTTGAGGACGCGGTTCAAGTCGCCCCGCAGCGCCCGGGCCACCTGACGCGCTTCCAGCTCGAGCAACGTGGCGTTCGCACCGATGCGGCGCAGGAAGAGGCCGACCGTCTCGCCGCCCTTCCAGGTGACGACGCCCCGGCCTCGTCGGATCCGCCAGGACGCGGGGAGACCCGCGAGCGTGAGCCAGCCCGCCAGCACGGGTGCCTCGTGGTCATCAACGACGAACTCGAGGTGCGTGCGGCCGCCGGCCAGGCTGAGGCTGCCCCGGGCCAGGAATCGGCCCCGCAGGTACGCCATGCGACAGTGCTCCGGTGATTCCGCGAAGTGGAATGGGCCCGGCGCACCGGCGGCGGCGGCCTCGCCGGCCGAATGCGCGGATCGCTCCATCCGGACGCTCAGTCGGGCGATCACGGGATCGCGGACGGCGAGCGCATCCGCCAGGCCGGCCTGTTCGGCGAGGCGGTCACACGCCCGCGGCGGGTAGATGGCGGCCACTTCGATGCGAAGCGCCGCGACGAGATCCCGGTCCGCCGCCGTCATGCCCGGCCCGTGTCAGGCCGTCCGGGCCACGCCCGTGCCGCGACGGAACGCGTGCTCGCGGTCCGCGAGGCGGAGGATCGCGGTTGCGAGCCTCGCGGGATCGTGGCGATGCGCATTGGCCGGGTCAACCACGGCCTCGGTCACCAGCCGCGGCAGTCCCTCGCCGACCGGCGGCCAGCGCAGGCGAACGGACTCGGCAAGCCAGCCGGCCGGGACCTGGGCGTCGAATCGATCGTTGGCCAATACCAGGTCAATCAGGCCGGGCGCAGTGTGCGCGAGGATCGCCTCGACATGGTCGGCGAGGTCATAGCCCGCCGTCTCGCCCGGCTGGGTCGCCACATTCGCAACGTAGATCTTCAGCCCGGGCGCGGCGGCAACCG
>JACVXW010000148.1 GCA_015661135.1 Chloroflexota bacterium | reverse complement strand
ATCGAGGACGGGCGGATGGTCGGTCTGGTCGATCGTCGCCAGATCCTCGAGTCGATCGCCGGCCCCGGCGAGGACGCCGCGTGACGGCGATCTCGATCCCGGCCCGTCGGCTGGCGCTCCCGGGGTCCCGCCGCCTCTGGCTGGTCGTCCTCGTCCTCTCGTCCGCCGTCCTGTACGTCGCCTTCGCGGGCCACTACGTCCTGCCCCACGACAACGATGCGGCGACCTTCGACCGGATCAACGAGTTCCGCGCCTGGATCGAGACGAACCGCAACAGCAACGTCGTCCTGTCACTGCTGGTGGGCGGGATCCGCCTCTTCCTCAACGCTACCTATGACGGGATCCTCGCCCTCCTGGAGTCGCTGTCGTGGGCCGGGCTGACGGCCATCGGCGGCGCCATCGGCTTCCTCGTCGGCCGCTGGCGGATGGCGGGCCTGGTTGCGGCCGCGTTTCTGTCCTTCGGGGTCCTGGGACTCTGGGAAGCAAGTGTCAGGACGCTCGCCCTGGCCCTCACGGCGGTCGCCTTCAGCTTGCTCATCGGCATTCCGCTGGGCATCATCGCTGGACGCAATCAACGCTTCTACGACGCCATCCGGCCGATCCTCGACACGATGCAGATCATGCCGACCTTCGCCTACCTGGCTCCCGTCGCACTCTTCTTCCTCATCGGTACGGCCACGGCCGTGATCGTGACCGTGGTTTACGCCATCGCGCCGGCGGTCCGGATTACGGCCCTGGGCATCCGCGGGGTCGCAGCCGCCTCGGTTGAGGCGGCGACCTCGCTCGGCGCTACGCGTCGGCAGGTCCTCGCCAAGGTGCAGCTCCCGATGGCCCGCCGGACGATCGTCCTGGGCATCAACCAGACGATCATGATGGCTCTCTCGATGGTCGTGATCACGGCCCTGGTCAACGCCCCCGGCCTGGGGCAGGACATCATCAACGCGATCCGGATCGCCAACGTCGGCAAGGCATTCGACGCCGGCCTGGCCGTGGTCATCATGGCCATCATGCTCGACCGCCTGACCTCACGGGCGAGCGAACGGCTGGACCCGGCCCGGTCCGGCACCATCGCCCCCATCACGCGCCGGATCGTCGCCATTGCGGTAGCCGTGTCCGCCGGCGCGGTCCTGGCCGGCACGTTCGTCCTCGGCGGGAGCGAGTTCCCGGAGGCGCTCGGGTTCACCTTCGCGGACCCGGTCAACGACCTCGTGGCGTGGATCGCCGCGACCTTCTTCGACGCCACGGAATGGCTGAAGAACACGATCACGTACGGCCTCATCAATCCCGTGGAGGGTCTCCTCACGTCCGCGCCGTGGTGGCTCGTCGTCGCGGCCGCGGCGGCGATCACCTTCCTGACCGGCGGCCTGCGGACCGCGGCGATTTCGACGCTCTGCCTGCTGGCGATCATCGGTGTCGAGATGTGGGAGCACAGCATGCAGACACTGACCCAGGTGCTCGCTGCAACCGTGTTGACGCTCCTGGTCGGTCTCGTCTTCGGCATCCTGTCGGCCCGGAGCGATCGCTTCTCGATGGTCCTCCGACCGTTCCTCGACGCGGCCCAGACAATGCCCGCCTTCGTTTACATCGTGCCCGCCCTGGCCCTGTTTGGACCGACCCGCTTCACGGGCATCTTCGCCGCCGTGATATACGCCATCCCGCCGGTGATCCGGCTCGTCGAGATCGGCATTCGGACGGTCCCGCCGGCGGTCCGCGAGGCAGGGGTCTCCGTTGGTGCGTCCGGGTTACAGCTGCTCCGGAAGGTGGAGCTTCCGATGGCCCTCCCGGCCCTGCTCGTGGCCGCCAACCAGGGGATCATCATGGTCCTGGCGATGGTCGTTGTCGGCGGCCTCGTGGGTGCCGGCGCGCTTGGCTACGACGTCGTCGCCGGGTTCGTCCGGCGCGACTTCTTCGGTGAAGGCCTCGCCGCGGCGTTCGCCATCGTCCTGCTGGGGATCATGCTCGACCGGATCAGCCAGAGCGCCGGCACACAGCGGGCGAGTTCGTCCGTCTCGGGCACGGTGGCCCGCAGGGCCGCTTGACCCGACCCAGAAACCTCCCGAACCGGGTCGCAGTCCGGACCCGGACGGCGTAGCATCTGCGGCACATCGGCGGGACGCGACAGGACAAGTCGTGACGCGTCGGACCCGTGCCGCGGGCACGATGGCCACGGCTGATAGCGGAGGAGTGCGAGTGAACACGAGATCCAGGTTCGGCCGGCTCGGCGCCGGCCTGCTGACCGCGGCCCTGCTGGTGGCGGCCTGTGGCACCGGCGGTGGCGGAGCCAGCAAGGGCACCGTCAACATCGCCATCCACGCTTGGGTGGGCTACGAGGCGAACGCCGCCGTCGTCGCCTACCTGCTCGAGAAGGAGCTCGGCTACAAGGTCGAGAAGAAGACCCTCGCCGAGGACGTCACCTGGCCCGGCTTCGAGTCCGGCGAGATCGACGTCATCCTCGAGAACTGGGGGCATCCCGACCTCGAGAAGACGTACATCGAGGAGAAGAAGGTCGCCTTCGATGCCGGCGTGACCGGGAACATCGGGATCATCGGCTGGTACGTGCCGGGTTGGATGGTCGATGAGTACCCGGACATCACCGACTGGAACAACCTCAACAAGTACGCCGAGATGTTCAAGACCTCCGAGTCGGGCGACATGGGCCAGTTCCTCGGCACCGACCCGTCGTACGTCCAGTACGACGAGGCCCTCATGACGAACCTCGGCCTGGGCTACAAGGTGATCTTCTCGGGCTCCGAGACGGCCACTGTGCAGGCCATCAAGACGGCCGACGCCGAGAAGAAGCCGCTCCTGCTCTACTGGTGGGATCCTCACTGGATCCATGCCCAGGTGAAGCTGGTCCAGATCAAGCTTCCGGCATACGAGGCAGGCTGTGACGCCGACCTCGAGAAGGTCGCCTGCGACTACCCGTCCTACGACCTCAACAAGGTCATGCGGACGGCGTTCGCGGACAAGAACCCTGATGCCGCAACCCTCATCAAGAACTTCAAGTGGACGAACGAGGACCAGAACCTCGTGTCGGACTACATCACGAACCAGGGCATGACCGCCGAGGTGGCCGCCGAGAAGTGGGTCAAGGACAACGAGTCGGTCTGGAAGGCCTGGCTCCCGTAGCCGGGACGGCCATCAGTCGCAAGAACTCGAGCCGGCGGCGGGGCAACCCGCCGCCGGCTCTTCGATTCCCGCGGTTATCCACAGGATCCGGCGTGGGAGGCTTGACGCTCCGTTCCCTCCGCGCCCAAGATGGGCGCCGACGATGGCCCGGGGCTGGACGAACCCGACCTCGCGGCGCGCCCCCGTAGCCCGAAAACCGTTTCGGCGTTCCAGGGCAACCCGTACCGGCGGAATCATCCGGCGTCCCGTCGTCGCAGGAAGGCCGCGCACGCCGTGCGCGCGCCGCAAGTTGGAGGAGCAGTTGACCACCACTCGAACGATGCCCCGCTTGATAGTTGGCGGAGCAATGCTCGCGATCATCGTCGCCGCCTGTGGCGGCGGCGCCACCCAGGCGCCGTCAACGGCGGCGACAGCCGCCCCGACCGCCGCCCCGACCGCGGAGCCGACCCTTGACCCGATGGCCGCCCTCGTCGAGGCCGCCAAGGCCGAGGGCACCCTGTCCACGATCGCCCTGCCGCACGACTGGTGCAACTACGGTGGCGTCATCGACGGCTTCAAGGCCAAGTACGGCCTCGAGGTCAACGAGCTCGACCCGAATGCCGGCTCCGGCGACGAGATCGAGGCGATCAAGGCCAACAAGGACAACCCCGGCCCGCAGGCCCCTGACGTCATCGACGTCGGGCTCGCCTTCGGCCCGTCGGCCAAGGCTGAGGGCCTCATCCAGCCGTACAAGGTCGCGACCTGGGACACGATCCCGGACAGCGCCAAGGACGCCGACGGCTACTGGTATGGCGACTACTACGGCGTGCTCTCGTTCGAAGTGAACACGGCCGTCGTCTCGAACGTCCCGGCCGACTGGTCGGATC